>NZ_JBSGBY010000200.1:0-12884 GCF_053601505.1 Nocardia sp. NPDC004722 | reverse complement strand
GAGTCCGTGTTCCCGGGCCTGGGCGAGTACGAGTTCGCCGAGGCCACCGCAGGTTTCCGTCCCGGTTCCCCCGACAATCTGCCGCTCATCGGCTACCTCGACGACCGGGTGATCGTGGCCGCGGGCCACGGCCGCAACGGCATTCTCGACACCCCCGTCACCGCCGATGCCGTGCTCGCCCTGCTCGACGGCGAACCGCTGCGCGAGGCGCGGGCCGCCGATCCGCGGCGCTTCCCATCGGTCGCCGTCGGCGGCGTACCCGAATCGTCCACTGCCGCATCGCTTTACCCAGGAGGAGTTCGATGACCGCAATTCCGGTCGGCGTCACCGTGAACGGTGAGGACCACGTGTTCCCCGACCCGCTGTCCGTGCGCGAGCTGCTGGATCGGCTGAACCTGCCGTCCCAGGGCGTCGCGCTGGCCATCGACGGCGCGGTCTTCCCCAAGTCCCGCTGGGACGAGCCGGTCGGCCGGGGCTGGGAGATCGAGGTGCTGACGGCGGTGCAGGGTGGCTAGCCCGATCGAGCCACTGGTCATCGCGGGCCGCGAGTTCGGCTCGCGCCTCATCATGGGCACCGGCGGCGCGGACAACCTGGCCGTGCTGGAGGAGGCCCTGCTGGCGTCGGGCACCGAGCTGACCACTGTCGCCATGCGCCGGGTGGACGCCGCGGGCGGCACCGGCGTGCTGGATCTGCTCAAGCGGCTCGAGATCGCCCCGCTGCCCAATACCGCCGGTTGCCGCGGCGCGGCCGAGGCCGTGTTGACCGCGCGCCTGGCCCGCGAGGCCCTCGAAACCGATTGGGTGAAGCTGGAAGTCATCGCCGACGAGCGCACCCTGCTGCCCGACGCCATCGAATTGGTCTCCGCCGCAGAGCAACTGGTGGACGACGGTTTCACCGTGCTGCCCTACACCACCGACGACCCGGTGCTGGCCAAGCGCCTCGAGGACGTCGGCTGTGCCGCCGTCATGCCGCTGGGCTCGCCGATCGGCACCGGCCTGGGCATCAGTAATCCGCACAATATCGAGATGATCGTGGCCGCCGCCGGCGTCCCCGTGATCCTCGACGCGGGCATCGGCACCGCCAGCGATGCCGCCCTGGCCATGGAACTCGGCTGCTCGGCAGTCCTTTTGGCGACCGCGGTCACCCGGGCCCGCCAGCCCGCCCTGATGGCGGCCGCCATGGCCCGCGCGGTCGAGGGCGGCTGGCTGGCCCGCCAGGCCGGTCGCATCCCCAAGCGATTCTGGGCCCAGGCTTCCTCACCGGGCTTCTGATCCACCTCGCGGATAAAGGGACCGGATTCTGAACCCCGAGTCCGGTCTCGGCGTACTCATCCCTGAGGATGAGCGACGCGCGACCATTTAGCGATAGTGCGCGCTCGATACATGGGGAAGACTGGTCGCCATGATCGAACTGAGAGGCCTGACCAAACACTACGGGCAGACCGTCGCGGTGTCGGACCTGTCGTTCACGGTCCCGCCGGGCCAGGTGACCGGCTTCCTAGGCCCGAACGGCGCGGGTAAGTCCACCACCATGCGCATGATCCTGGGGTTGGATCAGCCGACCTCCGGGACCGCGCTGGTCAACGGCAAGCCCTATCAGGAGCTGAAGCGCCCGCTCGAGGAGGTCGGCGCGCTGCTGGACGCGAAGTGGGTGCATCCCAATCGTTCCGCGCGCTCGCATCTGCGCTGGATGGCCGCCTCCAATGACATTCCGGCGTCCCGGGTGGAGGAGGTGCTGCGCCTGGTCGGCCTCTCCGAGGTGGCGAACAAGAGCGCGGGTGGCTTCTCCCTCGGCATGTCGCAGCGGCTCGGCCTGGCCGGGGCGCTGCTGGGCGACCCGCAGGTGCTGCTGTTCGACGAGCCGGTCAACGGCCTCGATCCGGAGGGCATCCTGTGGATCCGCCGCTTCATGCAGCGGCTGGCCGGGGAGGGCCGCACGGTGCTGGTGTCGAGCCACCTGCTCTCCGAAATGGCCCAGACCGCAGAGCATCTCATCGTGATCGGGCGCGGTCGCCTGATCGCCGACACCACCACCAAGGATTTCATCGAGAAGGCGTCGGAACAGTCTGTGCGCGTGCGCAGTCCGCAGCTGGATCAGTTGCGCAGCCTGCTCACCTCCAACGGCATGACGGTGCGCGAGGACGGCGCGGAGGCGGACGGCCCGGCCCTGGTGGTCGCGGGTGTCACCAGTGACGCGGTCGGAAAACTGGCCGGTGCCAACGACATCACGCTCTACGAGCTCTCACCGCAGCGCGCCTCGCTGGAGGAGGCGTTCATGCGCATGACCGGCGGCGCGGTGCAGTACCACGGCGAAGGCTTCGATCAGGTTATGGGAGGTGCGCTCTGATGGGAGTGCTCGCGGCGGAAAGAATCAAGCTCACCTCGACCAAGTCCCCGGTCTGGTGCACGGCGCTGCTGGTGGTGTTCGCGCTCGGCATCGCGGCCCTGTTCAGCCTGGCCTTGAACGCATCCTGGAACGCCTACCAGGACAATCTGGCCCAGGGCAAGATGACCCCCGGTGACGCGCCGTATGCGGAGAACGCGCTGGCGGGTCTGGGCATCACCGGTCTGGCACAGGGTGTTCCGGGGTTCGGCTACCTGATGGTCATGATTCTGGCGGCGCTCGCGGTGACCAGTGAGTACCGCTTCGGCACCATCAAGACCACCTTCCTCGCCATCCCGAACCGGACCATGGTCCTGCTCACCAAAGCGGGTCTCATTGGGGTTGCTATGGCGTTGCTGAGTCTCGTGCTCACCTTCCTCGGCTTCTTCATCTTCAAGGGCATGGTGACCCACGACGCGGGCGTCAAGCTGAGCCTCACCTCCGGCGATCTGCGGGTCTTCTACGCGGTGCCGCTGTTCATCCTGCTGGTGGTGTTCCTCGCGGTCGGCGTGGGCACGCTGGTACGACAGTCGGCGGGCGCGCTGTCCATCCTGATCGTGTGGCCGGTGATCATCGAGCCCATGGTCGGCGCGTTCGGCCACATCGGCCGGGAGATCCAGGCGCTGCTGCCCTTCCAGAACGCGGGCCTGTTCCTGGGGACCGTGGACGCGAAGTCCTCGTACTGGCATTGGGGACCGTGGGGTGGTCTGATCTACTTCGCGATCTTCTCCCTGATCGTGTTCGGGGCCGCGCTGTTCGTGGTGAACAAACGCGACGCCTAGACCGTGATCTTGGTATGAAATAGACCCTGCCCAGGGAGCTGCGTGCCACTGCCCGGCCCGCAGCGCGCATCGGCCCGATACGGAATTCCGTATCGGGCCGATGTCTCAGGGGGGAGGTAACGATGTGTAAAAGGTTTCGGTTCTGTCCGGAATCGCCTAGCCGTCGAACTGGACGGTCGGTAGCATCGCCTCAGCAACCAAAGCACTCAAACATCGGCGGGTCCAACGAAGTGGCCGCTAGCACCGATCGGGAGGTGTCAGGTGGCAATCATTAATCCATCCCACGACGGAACCCTGGGATACGCTCTGGGCGTGAGCGAACGACCCACCGACGGCGGTGAACGCGGCCCGGACGCGAACCGCACCGACGGACTGGGAACCGATCGCAACCGTTCGCGCGATGCGAACGGCAACCGGGCGCGGGAACCCCGCATCGACCCGGATGTGGTCATCCCCTTGATCCCCGCGGAGCTCTCCGACGATGTCGACGAGTCCGAGGGGCAATCGCGGCGACGTGGCCGCTTTCCCGGCCAGCTCTCGGCCCTCATGAACGCCGCCAATCAACGCGGCGACATCATCGGCGCGATCCGCAAGGCCCGCGAGAACCTGCCGGGCGATCCGGCCTTCGGCGATCCGCTCTCGGTCTCCGGGCCCGGCGGCGTGCGCGCCGTGGCCCGCGCGGCCGACAAGCTGGTGGGCGATTCGCCGAGTGCGGCAAAGGAATTGGGTCTGGGTGCGCTGCAGGTCTGGCAGGCCATGCTGGAGCGGGTCGGCCGGGGGCGCGGTACCCAGGAGATCACCATCATGTTCACGGATTTGGTGGCCTTCTCCAGCTGGTCGCTTTCGGCCGGTGACGAGGTGACCCTGGATCTGCTGCGCCGGGTGGCCAAGGCCATCGAGCCGCCCATCAATGATCGCGGCGGCCAGGTGGTCAAACGCATGGGCGACGGCGTGATGGCCGTCTTCCCCTCCGCCGACCGGGCGGTGAAGGCGGCCGTGGCCGCCAAGGAGAACCTGTCGGCGGTGTCGGTGGACGGCTACCGCCCGCAGATGCGCCTGGGCCTGCACACCGGCAGTCCGCGTGAAATCGGCGGTGACTGGCTCGGTATCGACGTCAATATCGCCGCACGGGTCATGGAAGCCGGGGGCAACGGCAACACCATGCTCTCCGGCGCGACCCTGGATGCGCTGAGCCCCGAGACTCTCGAAGAACTCGGCTTGGGCGTAAAGCCCTACCGCCGCAGCTTCTTCGCCGCGCCCTTGAGTGGAGTCCCGGAAGATCTCCGTATCTTCCGCCTCGAAGCCGAATAGCTACTTCGTCATATAGAGAACCGCGCCCACGGCGGCCAGCACTCCGCAGACACCGAGTGCGATGGCCACGGGGCGCGAATTCTTGAACAGCGAGTACGCCCCGCCGAGCAGGAATCCGGCGAGGGCGAGCAGGACGATGGCGGTGACGTCTGTGGACACGCGATAAGTCTGCCCGACGGTAACCGCCACGCCGCGCACCGGTCTTGAACTGGGAATTCGGTAAATAACAAGCACGCGGGCTTGCTTTTTTCGGGCCTCGATGTGACCCTGTACTCGACTGCAGCGGTGCACAGGGAGGCCCTTCCATGAGTCAGCTCGCCGATACTCCGGACCTCATCCGGATAGGCAACTGTTCCGGGTTCTACGGCGATCGCGCGAGCGCCATGCGGGAGATGCTCGAGGGCGGACAGCTCGACGTGCTCACCGGTGACTATCTGGCCGAGCTCACCATGCTGATCCTGGGACGGGATCGCATGAAGGACGCGAACCTCGGCTATGCCAAAACCTTTGTGCGGCAGCTGGAGGACAGTCTCGGACTGGCCCTGGACAAGGGCGTCAAGATCGTCGCCAATGCGGGCGGCCTGAATCCGGCGGGCCTCGCGCAGCGGGTGCGCGAGGTGGCCGAGAAGCTCGGTCTCGCACCGAAGGTCGCGTACGTGACCGGTGACGATCTACTGGCGCGGGCCGGGGAGCTGGGCCTGGGGTCGCCGCTCACCGCCAACGCCTACCTGGGCGCGTGGGGCATCGCGGAATGCCTGACGGCGGGCGCGGACATCGTGGTGACCGGGCGGGTCACCGACGCCTCGGTGGTGGTCGGTCCGGCCGCCGCGCACTTCGGGTGGGGCCGAGGCGATTACGACGCGCTCGCGGGCGCGGTGGTGGCCGGGCACGTCATCGAATGCAGCACCCAGGCCACCGGCGGCAATTTCGCCTTCTTCACCGAGATCGCCGATCTGGGGCGGCCGGGCTTCCCGATCGCCGAGGTACGCCGCGACGGCAGCAGCGTCATCACCAAGCACGAGGGCACCGGCGGCGCGGTCACCGTGGACACGGTGAAGGCCCAGCTCATGTACGAGATCCAGAGCGCGCGCTACGCCGGGCCGGACGTCACCACGCGCCTGGACAGCATCCAGGTGAGCCAAGAAGGGCCGGACCGGGTGCTGATCAGCGGCGTCACGGGTGAGGCTCCGCCGCCGCGGACCAAGGTCTCCACCAACACCATCGGCGGGTTCCGCAACGAGATGGAGTTCATCCTCACCGGCCTCGACATCGAGGCGAAAGCCGCACTGGCGCAACGGCAGCTGGAATCGTGGCTGACCGTGCGCCCGGCCGGGCTGGAGTGGACCCTGGCCCGCCTGGACCGTCCCGACGCCGACACCGAGGAGCAGGCCAGCGCCCTGCTGCGCTGCGTGGTCCGCGATCCGGACCCGAACAAGGTGGGCCGCAACTTCTCCAGCGTCGCGGTCGAATTGGCCCTGGCCAGCTTCCCCGGCTTCTCGCTGACCTCCCCGCCCGGGAATGGCGGCCCCTACGGCGTCTTCACGCCGGGCTACGTGGATTCCAAGGAGATTCCGCACACGGCGGTGCTCGCCGACGGCTCCGAGGTGGCGATCGCCCCGCCGGGGGAGACGCTCGAACTGGACGCCGTCGCCGAACCGGCCCTGCCGCAACCGCTTCCGGCGGGCGAGACCACGCGAGTGCCGCTCGGCACGATCGCGCTCGCACGCTCCGGCGACAAGGGCGGCAACGCCAATATCGGCGTCTGGGTGCGCACCGACGAGCAGTGGCGCTGGCTGGTGCACACGCTGACCGTCGACGAGCTGCGCCGCCTGCTGCCCGAGACCGCCGATCTGCCCGTCACCAGGCACGTGCTGCCGAACCTGCGGGCGCTCAACTTCATTGTCGAAGGTCTGCTCGGGGAGGGCGTCGCCTATCAGGCCCGCTTCGATCCGCAGGCCAAGGGGCTCGGGGAATGGCTGCGAGCCCGGCACATCGAGATCCCTGTGGAGCTGCTGCCATGAGCATCGGATACGTGGACCCCTGGACGACGCCCGAGCGGCGTGAATTGCGTGCCACCGTGCGCGGATTCGCCGAACGCGAGGTGCTGCCCTACCTGGACGGCTGGGAGCGCGAAGGCTTGCTTCCGCGTGAGCTGCACAAGAAGGCGGGGGCGCTGGGGCTGTTGGGGATTCAGTTCCCGGAGGCCGTGGGCGGTTCCGGTGGTGACGGGATCGACGCGGCCATCGTGGCCGAGGAGATGCACTACGCGGGTGGCTCGGGCGGATTGTTCGCGTCGCTGTTCACCTGCGGGATCGCGGTGCCGCACATCATCGCCTCCGGCAATGCCGAGCACATCGAGCGCTGGGTGAAGCCGACGTTGGCGGGGGAGAAGATCGGGTCGCTGGCGATTACCGAGCCGGGTGGCGGGTCGGATGTGGGGCATCTGCGGACCACCGCGGTGCGTGATGGCGACGAGTTCATCGTGAACGGGTCGAAGACCTTCATCACCTCGGGGGTGCGGGCCGACTTCGTAGTGACGGCAGTCCGCACGGGTGGCCCTGGTGCGGCCGGTGTTTCGCTGCTGGTGGTGGAGAAGGGCACGCCCGGGTTCACGGTCAGCCGCAAGCTGGAGAAGATGGGCTGGCTGTGCTCGGACACCGCCGAGCTTTCGTATGTCGATGTGCGCGTGCCGGTTTCGAATCTGGTGGGTCCGGAGAACAGCGGATTCGCCCAGATCGCACAGGCTTTCGTGAGTGAGCGCGTGGGGCTGGCGGTACAGGGGTACGCGCACGCCCAGCGCTGCCTGGATCTGACGCTGCAGTGGGCGCGCGACCGCGAGACCTTCGGCCGTCCGCTGATCAGCCGTCAGGCCGTGCAGAACACGCTGTCGGAGATGGCCCGCCGCATCGATGTGGCGCGGGTGTACACCCACCATCTGGCCGAGCGGGCCGCGCGCGGCGAGACCGATCTCATCGCCGAGGTCTGCTTCGCCAAGAACACGGCCGTGGAGACCGCCGAATGGGTCGCCCACCAGGCGGTGCAGCTCTTCGGCGGCCTGGGCTACATGCGGGAGGCCGAGGTCGAACGGCATTACCGGGATGTGCGCATTCTCGGTATCGGCGGCGGCACCAATGAGATTCTGACCAGCCTTGCGGCCAAGCGATTGGGGTTCCAGTCTTGAGCATTCTGCGCACATCCGTCGACGCGAATTCGGCGGATTACAAGTCCGCCGCCGAGGCCATGACCACCAAGCTGGCCGAGGTGGAGGTCGAGTACGCCAAGAACATCGCGGGCGGCGGCCCGGACAAGATGGCGCGGCATCGCAAGCGCGGCAAGCTGACCGCGCGCGAGCGCATCGAACTGCTCATCGACGAGGATTCGCCGTTCCTGGAGTTGGCCCCGCTGGCCGCCTGGGGCAGCGACTTCCATGTCGGCGGCAGCGTGATCGCGGGGATCGGCATTGTCGAGGGCGTCGAATGCATGATCGTCGCGCCGGATCCGACCGTGCGCGGCGGCACCTCGAACCCGTGGACGCTGCGCAAGAACCTGCGCATGAACGACATCGCGCTGGAGAACCGGCTGCCGGTGATCGGGCTGGTGGAGTCCGGTGGCGCGGATCTGCCGACGCAGAAAGAGGTCTTCGTCCCGGGCGGCCGCATGTTCCGGGATCTGACCCGGCTCTCGGCGGCCGGAATCCCCACCATCGCACTGGTTTTCGGTAATTCGACCGCGGGTGGCGCGTACATCCCGGGCATGTCCGACTACACGGTCATGATCAAGGAGCGCTCCAAGGTGTTCCTGGGTGGTCCGCCGCTGGTGAAGATGGCCACCGGTGAGGAGTCCGACGACGAATCCCTCGGTGGCGCGGAGATGCACGCCCGCACCTCGGGCCTGGCCGACTACCTGGCCGTGGACGAGCAGGACGCGATCCGCTTGGGCCGCAGCATCGTCCGGCGTCTGAACTGGCAGAAGCGGGGTCCGGCGGCGCGTCCGCTCGAGGAGATCATCGAGCCGCTCTACGACTCCGAGGAGTTGCTCGGCATCGTGCCGGGTGACCTCAAGATCCCGTTCGACCCGCGCGAGGTCATCGCCCGTGTGGTCGACGGCTCCAACTTCGACGAGTTCAAGCCGCTCTACGGCTCCAGCCTGGTCACCGGCTGGGCCGAACTGCACGGCTACCCGGTCGGCATTCTCGCCAACGCGCGCGGCGTGCTGTTCTCCGAGGAGGCGCAGAAGGCGGCCCAGTTCATCCAGCTGGCCAATCAGAAGAACACGCCACTGCTGTTCCTGCACAACACCACCGGCTACATGGTCGGCAAGGAGTACGAGCAGAAGGGCATCATCAAGCACGGCGCGATGATGATCAACGCGGTGTCGAACTCGAAGGTCCCGCACATCTCGCTGCTCATGGGCGCGTCCTACGGCGCGGGCCACTACGGCATGTGCGGACGCGCCTACGACCCGCGCTTCGTGTTCGCCTGGCCCAGTGCTAAATCCGCCGTCATGGGCGGTGCGCAGCTGGCGGGCGTCATCTCGATCGTGGGCCGCGCGGCCAACGAGGCGCGCGGCATCCCGTTCAACGAGGAGCAGGACGCCGGTCTGCGCGCCATGATCGAGGCGCAGATCGAGGCCGAGTCGATGCCCATGTTCATGTCGGGCCGCCTCTACGACGACGGCATCATCGACCCCCGCGACACCCGCACGGTGCTGGGAATGGCGTTGTCCGCCGTTCACAATGCCCCGATCAAGGGCGCCGAGGGCTTCGGCGTCTTCCGGATGTGAGGCCAGTTATGGAAATCACCAATGTGCTGGTCGCCAACCGCGGCGAGATCGCGCGACGGGTCTTCGCGACCTGCCGCCGCATGGGCATCGCGACGACGGCCGTGTATTCGGACGCGGACGCGAACGCGCCGCATGTCGCCGAGGCGGACGCGGCGATTCGCCTGCCGGGCAACACTCCCGGCGAGACCTATCTGCGCGCCGAGTTGATCATCGAGGCCGCGCTGGCCGCCGGTGCCGACGCGATCCATCCCGGCTACGGATTCCTCTCCGAGAACGCCGAATTCGCGAAGGCGGTGCTGGCGGCCGGGCTGACCTGGATCGGCCCGCCGGTCGCGGCCATCGAGCAGATGGGCTCCAAGGTCGAGTCCAAGAAGATGATGGACGCCGCCGGTGTCCCTGTTCTGAAGCAGCTGGACCCGGCCGAGGTCACCGCCGACATGCTGCCGGTGCTGATCAAGGCATCCGCCGGTGGCGGCGGCCGCGGTATGCGCGTGGTGCGCGAATTGGCCGAGCTGACACCGCAGATCGAGGCGGCACAGCGCGAGGCCGCCTCCGCCTTCGGCGACCCCACCGTCTTCTGTGAGCGCTACCTCGAGACCGGCCGCCATATCGAAGTGCAGGTTATGGCCGACACCCACGGCACGGTCTGGGCGGTCGGCGAGCGCGAGTGCTCGATTCAGCGCCGTCACCAGAAGGTCGTGGAGGAAGCCCCTTCCCCGCTGGTCGAGAAAATCGATGGCATGCGGGCGCGGCTGTTCGAGGCGGCCCGGCTGGCTTCGGAGGCCATCGGCTACGAGGGTGCGGGCACCGTCGAATTCCTGGCCGACGAGAAGGGCGACTTCTTCTTCCTGGAGATGAATACCCGTCTGCAGGTGGAGCATCCGGTCACCGAGCAGGTCACCGGGCTGGATCTGGTGCGGTTGCAGTTGCAGGTGGCCGCCGGTCGCCCGCTGCCCGCGCGGCAGCCGGAGATGCGCGGGCACTCCATCGAGGTGCGCCTGTACGCCGAGGATCCGGCGCACGACTGGCAGCCGCAGTCCGGCCCGGTGCACCGCATCGACATCCCCGGCACGCTGGGCGAATTCACCGTCCTGACCGAGCCGGGCGTGCGCCTGGACAGCGGCATCGTCGACGGTTCCGTGGTCGGCGTGCACTACGACCCGATGCTGTCGAAGGTCATCTCCTTCGCCGAGACCCGCGACGAGGCCGCGCATCTGCTGGCGAGCGCCCTGCAGCGGGCCGAGATTCACGGCCTGGTCACCAACCGCGACCTGCTGGTGCGGGTGCTGCGGCATCCGGCGTTCCTGGCGGGCGACACCGACACCGCCTTCTTTGCCACCCACGATCTGGAAAAGCTTTCGGCACCATTGGTTTCCGAGGACGACGAGCAGCTGTCCATCATCGCGGCCGCCCTGTCGGACGCGGCCGTCAACCGGGCGAAGGCGCGTGTCGGCGCGGGCCTGCCCGGCGGCTGGCGCAATCTGCCGTCACAGCCGCAATCCAAGTCGTACGAGTCCCGGCTGACCGGCAAGCACGAGGTGCGCTACCGGATCACCCGTACCGGCCTCGAGGTCGAGGGCCGCGACGGCCTCGAATTGATCGAGGCCACATCGGATTCCGTCACCCTGCTGGTGGCGGGGGAGCGCGGCCCGGTGCGCCGCCGCTTCGCCGTCGCCCGCTACGGCGACCTGGTCGCGGTGGACTCCCCGCTCGGCCCGGTGTCCGTGCGTCGTCTGCCGCGCTTCGAGGATCCCGCGGACCAGGTGGCGGAGGGCTCGCTGCTCGCGCCCATGCCGGGTGCGGTGATCCGGCTCGGCGCGGCCGCCGGTGATCGCGTCGAGAAGGGCCAGCCCATCCTGTGGCTGGAGGCCATGAAGATGGAGCACACCATCGCCGCCCCCACCGCGGGCATCCTCACCGAATTGAACGTCTCCGCCGGCCAGCAGGTCGAGGTCGGCACCATTCTCGCCATCGTGCACAGCGAAGAGCAGGAGTAGGCAATGAGTTTCATCGAGAGCGAAGAGCAGAAGCAGCTGCGGGCCGCGGTGGCCAAACTGGCCGCCAAGTACAACTTCCGCGACTACGCCGGACCCAAGGCCCGGCGCAACGAGCCCTTCGACGAGCTGTGGGACGAGGCGGGCAAGCTCGGCTTCCTGGGCGTGAACCTGCCCGAGGAGTACGGCGGCGGTGGCGCGGGCATCTACGAACTCGCGCTGGTGCAGGAGGAACTGTCGGCGCGCGGCTGCGGCCTGCTGCTCATGGTGGTGTCCCCGGCCATCTGCGGCACCATCATCACCAAGTACGGCACCGAGGCGCAGAAGCAGGAGTGGCTGACCAAGCTGGCCGACGGCAGCGGCAAGATGGTCTTCGGCATCACCGAGCCGGACGCGGGCTCCAACTCGCACAAGATCACCACCACCGCGCGGCGCGACGGTGACGACTGGATCCTCAACGGCCGCAAGATCTTCATCTCCGGTGTCGACCAGGCCGAGGCCGTGCTCATCGTGGCCCGCAGTGAGAACGCCAAGACCGGCAACCTGCAGCCCGCCCTGTTCATCGTCCCCACCGACGCCCCCGGCTTCGTGAAGACGAAGCAGGAGATGGACATCATCGAGCCGGACAACCAGTTCACGCTGTTCCTCGACGATGTCCGGCTGCCTTCGACCGCGCTGGTCGGTCAGGAGGACGCGGCCATCGCGCAGCTGTTCGCGGGCCTCAACCCGGAGCGCATCATGGGCGCGGCCATGGCGGTCGGCATGGGCCGCTACGCCATCGACGCGGCCGTGGCCTACGCCAAGGAGCGCGCGGTGTGGAAGGGCGCGCCGATCGGCTCGCACCAGGGCATCTCGCATCCTCTCGCTCAGGTGAAGATCGAACTGGAGCTGGCCAAGCTGATGATGCAGAAGGCCGCGTTCCTCTACGACTCCGGCGACGACTTCGGTGCCGCCGAGGCAGCCAATATGGCGAAATACGCTGCGGCGGAAGCCAGTATCAAGGCCCTCGACCAGGCCATCCAGACGCACGGCGGCTCCGGCCTCACCTCGGACGTGGGCCTGGCGGGCATGCTCGCCGCCTCCCGCATCGCGCGCGTGGCCCCGGTCAGCCGCGAGATGATCCTCAACTTCGTCTCCCAGCACTCGCTGGGCCTGCCGAGGTCCTACTGATGAGCGAGGCGCACGACGGGCCGTTCGTCCGGTACGAGGTGGCGGACGGATTCGCCACGCTCACACTGGATTCCCCGCACAACCGCAACGCGCTGTCGTCGCGGCTGGTGACGGAACTGCTGGAAGGTCTGCAGCGGGCGGCGGCCGATGACGCCGTCCGCGGCGTGGTGCTCGCCCACACCGGCAATACCTTCTGCGCCGGAGCCGATCTCAAGGAAGCGGTGGACGCCGACCCGGCGGCCGCCGCGGACATCCGCACCCGCTGGATGATCTCGGTGCTGCGCGACATCCTCGCCATGCCGAAACCCGTGCTGGCACAGGTCAACGGCAATGTGCGCGCGGGCGGCATGGGCATCATCGCCGCCTGCGATCTGGTGGTGGCGGGCCGCGACAGCAGCTTCGGACTCACCGAGGTGCGAATCGGGCTGGCCCCGTTCATGATCTCGCTGACCCTGCTGCCGC
>NZ_JBSGBY010000199.1:0-12930 GCF_053601505.1 Nocardia sp. NPDC004722 | reverse complement strand
GGGCAGGGCCGGGCGGGGGCCGGTGACAGCGCGGATCAGGGCTCGGATGCCGCGCACTTGATGATGTGCCTGGTCATGCTGGGAATGCTGGTGTTTCCGGTGGCCGCGGACCCGCGCGCGGTGCGTGGGGTGCTGACGGCGATGGTGGTGGTGTACACCCTGGTGCTGGGAGAGCGAATGCTGCGGTGGCGCAGCGTGATCGGGAGCGTCGACAGCGGGGGAGGCAAGGTCGGCGCGTTCGCGTATCACGTGGTGACGGCCGCGGCGATGTTGTACGCGATGAGCGGGCACGGGTCGCACGGGGGCATGGTGATGCGCGGGCACGGGGGGCCCGCGCCCGCACCGATGCTCGCCCTGGCGGCCCTGTTCGTGGTGGACGCCCTGGTGATGGGCGTGCCCGCGCTGCGCACCCGGTTGCCACGGGTATTCCCGCACACCATGGGCGCCTCCGGATCGCTGACCGCCATCCCGCACCTGGTGATGGATCTCGGCACCGCCTACATGCTGGTCGCCGCCGCGGCCGCCTGACCCGGGGGCCGTTCGACCTGATCACCGTCGAAATGGTGAGATAGAGAGGTTGAGTCGGTTCGCCCGATTGGGTGTGGCCGGTGCCGGGTGATGGAGGTGCTTGATGGGTTCGCTGTGGCATGGCTTCGCCGATATGGGCGCGGTCGAACGTGACGGTGCGTTCGTGGTGACGCGCGGCGAGGGCGCGTACATCTGGGACGAGGGTGGCAACCAGTATCTCGACGCCACCGGCGGACTGTGGTTCGCCAATATCGGTCACGGCCGTCGCGAGATCGCCGACGCGGTGGCCGCGCAGCTGACCCAGGTCGCGCACTACTCCAACTTCGGCGACCTCGCCGCCCCGGTCACCCGCGATCTGGCCGAACGGCTCTCGGCGCTCGCGCCGGTGCCCGGCAGCAAGATCTTCTTCACCTCCGGCGGCTCCGACGGCGTCGACACCGCCGCCAAGCTGGCCCGCCGCTACTGGCAGGAGATGGGACGCCCCGAGAAGACCATCCTGGTCGGCCGCCAGAAGGCGTACCACGGCATGCACGTCGGCGGCACCTCGCTGGCGGGCATCCCGGTCAACGGCGAGGGCTACACGGGCGTGTTCATGCCCGACACCCGCACCATCGAATGGGATCAGGCCAAGGGCCTGACCGCGCTCATCGAAGAGGTCGGCGCGGACCGCATCGCGGCCTTCTTCGCCGAGCCGATCATCGGCGCGGGCGGCGTGTACCTGCCGCCGGAGGGCTACCTGACCGAGGTCCGTCAGATCTGCCGCGACAACGACATCCTCTTCGTCGCCGACGAGGTCGTCACCGGCTTCGGCCGCATCGGCGGATCCTGGTTCGCGTCTTCACGATTCGGCCTCGAACCCGACATCATGACCACCGCCAAGGGCCTCACCTCCGGGTACGTCCCCATGGGCGCGGTCTTCATCGCACCCCGCATCGCCGAGCCGTTCTTCGCGGGCGGCGTGTGGTGGCGGCACGGCTACACCTACGGCGGCCACGCCGGTGCGGCCGCCGCCGCCATGGCCAACCTCGACATCTTCGAGCGCGAGAACCTCCTGGCCGCCAGCAAGAACCTGGAATCGCTGCTGCACCAGCACTTCTCCCCGCTGGCCGACCACCCCCGCGTCGCCGAGGTGCGCAGCGGCCTGGGCGCCGTCGCCGCCGTCCAACTCGCCGACCCCGCCGAGGCTCTGACGATGGTGAAAACCCTCCGCGCCCATGGCATCTCGACCCGCGCCGCCGGCCAGGGTGCCCTCCAAATCTCCCCGGCCTTCGTCATCACCGAAAGTCAGGTCGAGGAGATGGCGGCCCGCTTCGCCGCCGCTCTCGGCTGATCACGGGGCTTTGTCAGGCGTGGTCGTGCCCGCCGGATAGCTCTCCGGCGGGCACATGCCTGAGCTTGGCCACCGCCAGCACGGCCACCGCGATCGCGCCGACCGCCGCGACACCGGCGGTGATGTGGACGCCGTGGACGAAGGCCGCGCGGGCGGCCGCCAGCACCGCGTCGCCGAGGTCGGAGGGCAGCGTGCCCGCCACCTGGACTGCCTCGCCCAGCGTCTCCCGGACCGAGTCCGCGCCGGGCACGTTGCGCGGCAGCGTGTCTCTCAGATCGCCGCGGTAGATGGCCAGGCTGATGCTGCCCAGGATCGAGATGCCCAGCGCGCCACCGAGTTCCGCGCCGGTCTCGGAGACCCCCGAGGCGGCACCGGCCTGCTCCGGCGGAGCCGAGCCGACGATCAATTCGGTGGTGATACCGAACACCGGGGCCAGGCCCAGGGCGATCAGCAGCGAGGCGATC
This sequence comes from Nocardia sp. NPDC004722, assembly GCF_053601505.1. Classification (NCBI taxonomy): domain Bacteria; kingdom Bacillati; phylum Actinomycetota; class Actinomycetes; order Mycobacteriales; family Nocardiaceae; genus Nocardia; species Nocardia sp. NPDC004722. The sequence goes on along the minus strand of NZ_JBSGBY010000199.1, from coordinate 10,608 downwards.
ACCGCCATCGCGGGGCCGCCGTGCAGGGACAGCTGTGTCAGCATGACCAATCCGATGGCGGCCAGCACCATTCCGGCTCCGATCAGATAGGCCGGGCGGACCACCCGCACGATGCGCGGGGCGGCCTGCGAGCCGATGATGAAGCCGATATTGGACGGGGCCATGGCGAGACCGGCGGCCAGCGGCGTCATATCCAGCACCAGCTGGAAGTACTGGGCCACGAACAGGAAATAGCCGAAGGCCACGAAGATGGCGATCACATTGATGCCCAACGAGGTTCGGAAGGCGCCCAGCCGGAACAGGCTCAGATCCAGCATGGGATCCGGCCGGGTGCGCTGCCGGTGCACGAACCACGCACCCGCTGCCAGGCCAACGGCGACCGCGACCAGCGGGATCGTGCCGAACCCGTCCTGTGCCACCTGCTTCATGGCCAGCACCAGCGAGATCATGGCCACCACACTGAGCGCGGCGCTGACCAGATCGAGGCGGCCCGCCTCCGCGTCACGGAACTCCGGCAGCACGCGGGGACCGAGCACCAGCAGCAGCGCCATCACCGGGACGGCCAGGAAGAACACCGAACCCCACCAGAAGTGTTCCAGCAGAACGCCACCCAGCAGCGGGCCGACCACGCCACCGGCGGAGAACGCGCTCACCCAGGTGCCCACGGCCAGCGAACGCTGCCGCCGATCGCGGAACATGTTGAAGATCAACGAGAGGGTGGAGGGCGCGATGGTGGCCCCGGCGATACCGAGCAGCGCCCGGCACACGATCAGGAATTCGGCGCTGGGGGAGAAGGCCGCCACGATCGAGACCACCCCGAACAGCGCCCCGCCCAACAGCAGCAGCCGTCGCCTGCCGATGCGGTCGCCGAGCGTGCCCATGGTGATCAGCAGACCGGCCAGCATGAACCCGTACACGTCGATGATCCACAGCAGTTCGGTGCTGCTCGGATGCAGTGTCGCGCTGATCTCCGGCACGGCCAGATGCAGCACGGTCAGATCCATGGCATAGACCAGGCAGGCCAGCGCCAGTACCGCGAGGCCGATCCATTCGCGCCGGCCCGCCCGCTCGGACCCCGCGAGCGCGGTCGATGACATGACGGTGTCCACGACGGATCGTCCTTCCGATAGCGAATGAGCTGTTGCCGTTAACGACGGCGGAGAGTCCACCTTCTCATCGCCCACCGACAGCTTCGCAACCCAATTTCCCGGGCACACCGGCGGTACCCTGCGGAAATGGTCGAATTCGAGAGCTACCGGGCCAACCTCGAGGTGGCCGATCTCACCCCCACCGTCGAGTTCCTGCGCGATGTCCTCGGCTTCACCGTCGAGGTGCACGAACCCGCGATGGGCCTGGCGCTGCTGCGGCGCGACGGTGTCGGGCTCGGCATCGTCGCCACCGCGAACCCCGCCGTCAACGAGACCACCGCCGGGTACGTCGGCGTGGCCGATGTGGATGCTCTGCATGCACACTGCGTGTTACGGGAAGCCGATATCGTTACGGGCCTGACCGAACATCCCTGGGGCCTGCGTGATTTCGTGCTCCGCATCCCCGGCGGCCACCGCCTCGCCTTCGGACAGCGGATCCGGTAGCTAGATGAGGATCGGATGGTCGGCGACCACGCGTCCGCCGACGCGGGCCCAGCCGTCGGAATCCCATTCGGTGAAGATCTGGGAGCCCTCGCCCTGGGTGATCTTCAGGCCCCGGGTGAGCAGTGCGGTGAGGCGGATGGCGGCCGCCCCGGTCGCCTCGTCCTCGGGAACTCCCATGGCGGGAGCGAACATTCGCGCCCGGACCGCACCGCGCGGTTCGTTGGTCCAGCCCCAGCAGTAGTGCTTGCCCTCGGGGAAGTCGGCGGGGTCCAGGGTGGCGATCTCGGCCGCGTCCTCGAACTGGTGGAATTCGAAGGTCGGGGCCCATTCCGCGCGGGCGCGGGCCCAGGTCAGGCCGTCGGTGAGGCTGACCTCGACCGGCCCGGCGGGAACGTCGATCACCTTGACCGGCTGCTGCTGGTCGTTGAGCCACCACGCGGTGCCGACGCTGGGATGCCCGGCGAAGGGGAGTTCGACGGTCGGGGTGTAGATGCGCATCCGCACCCGCCCTGCCACCACGTCGTCCACCACCACGGTCTCGCTGTAGCCGACCCGGGCCGCGAGCGCCTGATGGTCGACGTTCTCGACGGCCGCATGCCGCACGATGCCGAGGGGATTGCCGAAGCGTCCGGCCGGGTCGGTGAACACGCGCACGACTTCGATTTGAGCGCCATCGCTTTCCGGAACGGTCATGCCACGCGAGCTTACCGACAGTTATCGATTCGCGGGAGGCGGTTATCGGTTCGTGGCTGGCGTGCAGCTGTCGAGCATGTCGGCCAGGGCGCTCTTCTCGGTGGGTTGCACGCTCAAACCCCAGCGCTGCTTCACGCTGATCCAGCGGCGCGCGTAATCGCACCAGTACGCCTGGCGCGGCTTCCACTGATCCGGGGTCTTGGAGCCCTTGTCCTGATTGGCCTGCTTCTGCACCGCGAGCAGATTGCCGACATCGTTGGCGAACCGCTCGCGCCGCTCGGGCTGCCACTCGGAAGCGCCCGAGCGCCAGGCGTCCCCGAGCGCCACCACGTGATCGATCTCGATCTCCGAGGCGTGGAACCGGTCGTAGGGCAGGCGCTCCCCGCTGTACGGGTCGATCAGGGTGCCCGACAGCACGAGGCACGAATTGCCGTCTCCCACACGTTCTTCGGTGAGGTCGCGTTTCATGACCGTCTCGCGGGCGGTGCATCCGCCGGGCAGTACCGGTTCGCCGCCGCGGCCCGACCAGCCGGGGCCGAAGGCATTGCGCTGGTAGGACTCCCAATTGCGGTTCCAGGCGACGGTGAGCCGGTCGAGTCCGCCGCGCGCCTGGGTGGCGTCCAGTACCGCCGTGCCCGTCGCGCCGTCGAGCGGGGTCGGGGTGGGGTCGGTGTCGCGGTGGTGGTCGAGCCATAGGGCCGTCGCGCCCGCGGCGACTACCAGCAGGATGGCCGAGGAGGCCAGGAACTTGCGCCTTCGACGCCGGGCAGGGGTCCGGGAGCGCGGGGGCATGCGGGGGAGTCTAGGTCGGCATTCCGGACCATCCCGGCATTGTTGCCGACCGGTGACCCGATTGCAGCAATCTGTTGGCAAACCAGAAAGGGGCTGTACACCTCAGGTGTACAGCCCCTCCGGGGATTACACGTTCGCCGTGGCCAGCGCCTCGGTCGAGGCCACCGCCTGGCCGACCCCGGCCACGATCGCCGCCGCCCGCAGCGCCTCGAAGATCACCTCGCGCGACACGCCTTCCTCACGCAGCGTGTGCTCGTGCGCCTCCAGGCAGTGCTGGCATCCGTTGATCGAGGACACCGCGAACGACCAGAGTTCGAAATCCGCCTTGTCCACACCCGGATTGCCGATGATCTGCATGCGCAGTCCGGCCCGCAGATCGTCGTAGCGACCCTCGAGGAACGCCTTGCCGCGGTAGAACACATTGTTCATGCCCATGATCGACGCGGCCCCGAGCGCGGCGTTGTACGCCTCGGCCGAGAGCACGTCGGCGGCCTCCTCGGCGATCTCCCGCAGCGTGGTGGCCGAGCGGGTGGCCGCCGCCGACGCCAGCAGGGTGCCCCACAACTGCTGTTCATTGAGCACGGTGGTGCGCGACAGCGAGGACAGGTTGAGCTTCAGATCCTTGGCGTACTCGGGTAGCGAGTTCTTCAGATTTTCGATGGTCACGGCGAATTCCCTTGCGAGTGCTGGCGGTTGGAGAGGATCGAAGCTCAGACCGAGGCGGTCATGAGCTCGCCGGCCTTGATGGTCGGGTCGCCCTTCTTCCAGTTGCACGCGCACAACTCGTCGGACTGCAGGGCGTCGAGCACGCGCAGCACCTCGTCGACATTGCGGCCCACCGAGCCCGCGGTCACCGACACGAACTGGATCTCGTTGTTCGGGTCGACGATGAAGGTGGCGCGGTCGGCGACGCCGTCGGCATTGAGAACGCCGGTGGCGGCGGCCAATTCGCGCTTGAGGTCGCTCAGCATGGGGAACGGCAGGGTCTTGAGGTCCTCGTGCTGGGCGCGCCACTGGAAGTGCACGAACTCGTTGTCGACCGAGGCGCCGAGCACCTGCGCGTCACGGTCGGCGAATTCGTCGTTCAGCTTGCCGAACGCGGCGATCTCGGTCGGGCACACGAAGGTGAAGTCCTTGGGCCAGAAGAAGACGATGCGCCACTTGCCCACGTAGTCGTCGCTCGAGATCTGGGTGAAGTAGTCGTCGGGCTGCTGAGCGTTCACCTTCGAGAGATCACCGCCGATGACTGCCGTCAGGTTGTAGGCGGGGAACTGGTCGCCGATGGTCAGCAGGGCCATGCTTGCTCCTCATATGTAGTCGTACCGATTGTGTCGAGACCTATATACGATTCTTGATCCTGGCCGAACTGCCGTGACAGGTAAACGTGATCGGTCGCACTACACTCATAGGCGTGACTGATCAGTCTTATCAGCCCACCCTGTCACAGCTGCGTGCGTTCGTGGCCATCGCGGAATACCGGCACTTCGGCACCGCGGCGACCCGGCTGGGCGTGAGCCAACCCACGCTATCGCAGGCGCTGGCATCACTGGAAAACGGACTGGGGCTCCAGTTGATCGAGCGCAGTACGCGCCGCGTGCTGGTGACCGTCGACGGCAAACGGCTACTCCCGCAGGCCATTGCCACCCTCGAAGCCGCTGACCGATTTGTCGCCTCCGCGGCGGGACAGGGAATCGGCGGCGCACTGCGGCTGGGCATCATCCCGACCGTCGCCCCCTACGTCCTGCCCACCCTGCTGCCCGAATTGCGCAGGCGAATGCCCACTTTGGTGCCGCACATCATCGAGGACCAGACCGCGCGGCTGCTCACCGGCCTGCGCTCGGGCGTCCTCGACGTGGCCGTGCTCGCGCTGCCCGCCGACGCCGCCGGGCTGGTCGAGATCCCGCTCTACACCGAGAAGTTCGTGCTGGTGCTGCCACGCGGGCACGAGCTGGCGGGACGCTCCGACCTGAAACCCGGCGAACTGGACGCACTTCCGCTGCTGCTCCTCGACGAGGGCCACTGCCTGCGCGATCAGACCCTGGATCTGTGCCGGGCCGCGCAGGCGCATCCGGGCGCGGTCGGCGACACCCGGGCCGCGTCGCTGGCCACCGTGGTGCAGTGCGTGGCAGGCGGTCTCGGGGTGACCCTGATCCCGGCCATGGCGGTCGGCGCGGAAACCGCGCGCGGCACCTTGGATATCGCCACCTTCGCCGCACCCGCGCCCGGGCGCACCGTCGGGCTGGTGTTCCGCTCGTCCACGGCGCGCGGCGAGGATTACGACCTGCTGGCGGAGATCATTCGCGAGTGCCGCGCGGAGTGAACGGGGACGGACATCACCGACATGTCGGGCCGGACATAACCGGCACCTGCGCGGTTGCGCCGTCCCAGACCGTCTGAAACGCTCTGGCCATGCGGATTCACCATCTGAACTGCGGCACCATGGGTTTCGGCCTGGTCAACCACTGTCTGCTCGTCGAGGCGCGGGACGCGCTGGTCCTCGTCGACACCGGGTTCGGGCTGGACGCGGTGCGGCAGCCCTCGAAGATGCTGGGTGCCGCGCGGTTCGCACTGGGAGCGAAGCTGCACGAGGCGGAGACTGCGGTGTACCAGATCCAGCGGCTCGGCTACGACCCGCGCGACGTCCGCCACATCATCCTGACCCACCTCGACCTCGACCATTCCGGTGGGCTCTCGGATTTCCCCGAGGCCACCGTGCACGTGCACGGACCCGAATTCCGCGCCGCCACCGCCAAACCCACGCTGTCGGAGAAGCTGCGCTACCGCGCGGCGCAGTGGTCGCACGGGCCGAAGTGGATGGTCAACGAGGTCGAGGGCGCCGAGGAATGGTTCGGCTTCACCGCCGTTCGCGATCTGCCGGGGCTGCCGCCGGAGATCCTGGTGGTGCCACTGGCCGGGCACACGCGCGGGCATGCCGGGGTGGCCATCGACCACGGCAACGGATGGCTGCTGCACGCCGGGGACTCCTTCGTCACCGAATCCAGCGTCCATCCCGAAGAACCGTTCACGCCCTTCGGCTGGAAGCTGTACGAGACCGGGGCCATCGTGGGCGAGGCGTACCGGGCCAATCAGCGGCGGCTGCGGGAGTTGCGCCAGCGGCACGGGGATCAGGTGACCGTCATCAATTCGCACGACGCGGGGACCTTCGCCCGGGTGGCGCGTACAGTCGGCCGATGACCGACCGGTGGGCACGGAAACGTCCGTTCGCGAGTGATCCGCTCTTCGTCTACGGCACCTTGCGATTCGCGGCGGTGCTCACCGAATTGCTCGGGCGCGTACCGGAAATGGAGGCCGCACGGTTGCCGGGCCGCCGGGCCGCCGCCTTGCCGGGACGGTCGTATCCGGGACTGGTGACCGCCCCCGGCGGCGTGACCGACGGCTTCCTGCTCACCGGGCTCACCCCCGGAGAGTGGCTGGTGCTCGATGCCTTCGAGGACGACGAATACGATCTGGTGCCGGTCACGGTGACCGCAGGGGAGCGGGTGGGCTACGCCTGGACGTATACCTGGACCGCCCAAGCCGAGGAGCAGGACTGGTCGGCGGCCGCGTTCGAGGCCGAGCTCCTGCCGCGTTACGCCGCGAAATGCGCTGCGTGGCGGCGGGATTTGGTCCTGCTCAGCGAGACTGTATGACGCGGGACACATTCCTGCGGTAGAAGTTGGTCGCATGAACGAGGGCACGGCGGCGAGTACGGATTCGACGGTGGCGGGCGCGCGATCGCAGGCGCTCGGAGATCTGCTGCGGCGCAGCGCGGCCCGGGTACCCGGCAAGACCGCCCTCGTCTGGCGGGATCGGCGGGAGAGCTACGCCGAGCTGGACGCCGCGGTGAACCGGGTGGCGCACAGCCTCGCCGATCGCGGTGTGGTGCAGGGGGATCGGGTCGCGATCTATTCGCACAACTGCCGCGAGTTCGTGCTGGCGTACTTCGCGCTGGCGCGGCTGGGCGCGATCTCGGTGCCGATCAACTTCATGCTCACCGCCGACGAGGTGGCGTTCATCCTCGAACACTCCGGCGCGACCGCGCTGCTCGCCGAGGACGCCCTCGCGGGGGAGGCCGAGGCCGCGGTGAAACAGCTGGGCGACAGCGAGATCCGGCTGTTCGGCTGGATCGGGCTGGGCGGCCTGCCCGCCGCGCCCGGCTGGGAGGACGTGCGCGACTGGGAGACACACGCCGACGCCTCCGCTCCCGAGGTGCACGTCGGCGACGACGACCCCATCCAGATCATGTACACCTCCGGCACGGAATCCCGGCCCAAGGGCGCGGTCCTGTCCAGCCGCGCTCTCATCGCCCAGTACACCAGCGTGGTCGTGGACGGCCGGATGAGCGCCGACGACATCGAAGTCCACGCGCTGCCGCTGTACCACTGCGCGCAACTGCACTGCTTCCTCACGCCCGACCTGTGGCTGGGCGCGACCAGCATCCTCCTGCCGGGCCCCGACCCGGCGACCGTACTGCGCACCATCGAAACCGAACGCGCCACCAAACTGTTCTGCCCGCCTACTGTCTGGGTCTCGCTGCTGCGCCACCCCGATTTCGACAGCTTCGACCTGTCCTCGCTGCGCAAGGGCTACTACGGCGCGAGCATCATGCCGGTGGAAGTGCTGCACGAACTCTCGCGGCGACTACCCGGTGTCGGGCTCACCAACTTCTACGGGCAGACCGAACTCGCCCCGCTGGCAACGGTTCTCGCCCCCGAAGACCAGCTCACCAAGCCCGGCTCGGCGGGCCGCCCCGCGTTGAATGTCGAAACCCGCGTGGTCGACGACGACGATGTCCCGGTCCCCGCCGGTGTCGTCGGCGAAATCGTCCACCGCTCCCCGCAAGCCATGCTCGGCTACTGGAACGACCCCGCCAAAACCGCGGAAGCCTTCCGCAACGGCTGGTTCCACAGCGGCGACCTCGGCGTCCTCGACACCGACGGCTACCTGTCGGTCGTCGACCGCAAGAAGGACATGATCAAAACCGGTGGCGAGAACGTGGCCAGCCGCGAAGTCGAGGAAGTCCTCTACGAACACCCCGACATCTCCGAGGCCGCCGTAGTCGGCATCCCACACCCGCACTGGATCGAAGCCGTGACTGCGATCGTGGTGACCCGCACCGGAATCGAACCCGATGCCGCCGCCGTGATCGCCCACTGCAAACAACGCCTCGCGGGCTACAAGGTTCCCAAGTACGTGACCTTCGTCGAAGCCCTCCCCAAGAACCCCAGCGGCAAAATCCTCAAACGCGAACTCCGCACCGCCCACGCCCATCTCGCCACCGAGTCCTGATCACCCGATCCGATCCACGTGCTCGATGTTCGCCCGATCGCCGGGATCCGCACTCGCGTCCCCGGCGAACCAGGCATCGAGAATCTCGGTGAGCTGCGCCCGAGAGGTCAGCCGCAGGCTCAACGCGAGCACGTTCGCGTCATTCCACTTCCGCGCCCCCTCGGCGGTATAGGCGTCCACGCACAACGCCGCCCGCACCCCCGGAACCTTGTTCGCCGCGATCGACGCCCCGGTGCCGGTCCAGCAGCACACCACCGCCTGCTCGGTCCGCCCCTCCGAAACGTCCCGCGCCGCAGCCTCACTGGCCCAAGCCCAGTCGTCCCGCTCCTCCTCGGCAAGCGCCCCGTGCAGCGTCACCTCATGCCCGCGCCGCCGCAACTCCTCGACCACCGCATCCGCCACCCCGGCCCGTTCGTCCGCAGCCACCGAAATCCGCATGGCCGCAGTATCCCTCGCTGACGCCCGTGGCGGGCCGTTCAGGTGCGGTTGGGGAGGTGGTGGCGGAGGAGGACGGTGAGTTGGGTGCCTGCGTCGGTGAAGGGGAGGACGGATTTGAGGGCTCGGCTCTGGACGATCGCGCCCTCGATGACCGAGAGGATGAAGCCGGAGAGGGAGCAGGCGGTGGCGCGTTCGATGCCTGCCGCCATGAGGCCGTCGGCGAGGCGGGCGGTCCATTCGGAGAACGCCTGCCCGGCGGCGGATTGCAGGGGTGGGTCGAGTTCGTCGAGGGCGGCGGCCATCATGAACGAGCCCGCGCGGAAGTCGCTGGTTTCGAGCTGGCCGCGCCAGAAGGCGAGCAGTTCGTCGACCCAACCGGCCAGCGTCGGCGCGCCGGGGAGGGCGTCGGCCATGCGGCTGACATGGGAGTAGACCATCCGGGAGACGAGCCGGGCTGCGGTCGCCACCAGTTCGCCCTTGCCCGACGGGAAGTGCTGATACAGCGAGTTTCTGGAGGCATTGCTGCGCTTGAGCAGCTCGTTCAGACCGGCCGCGTGCACCCCGTGCTCCTGGACGGTGGTGATGGTGCTCGCGATCAATCGGGCGCGCGGTCCCGCCGACATGCACATTCCTCCAGCTCTTGTGTGAACCGATCGGTTCATGTTACACATTAGCCGGATGAACCGATCGGTTCACACCCGTTTGAACTTTATCGGGAACAAAGGACCTCGTGCGCATGCCTGCCCAGATCGCCACCGCTACCCCGGTCGCCCACGCCGCGCTGCTCGGCCTGGGCGTCTACCGACCACGCCGGGTGGTCCCCAATGCCGAGATCGTCGACCGCATCAACTCCTCGGACGAATGGATCCGGACCCGCTCGGGAATCGAGGCCCGGCACTGGGCCGACGCCGACGAGACCATCGTCGGCATGAGCACCGCCGCCGCCAAGGACGCCCTCGACGCCGCCGGCGTCACCGCGCAGCAGATCGACGCGGTCGTGCTCGCCACGTCCTCGCAGATGGTGCTCGGCCCGTCGGCCGGCGCGGTGGTCGCCACCGAACTCGGCATGCACGACACCGCCGCCTTCGACGTCTCGGCCGGCTGCGCGGGCTTCTGCTACGCGCTGGCCAACGCCGCCAACCTGGTGCGTTCCGGGCAGGCCCGGCACGTGCTGGTGATCGGCGTGGAACGGCTCTCCGACCTGCTCGACCAGGACGATCGCACCTGCGCGTTCATCTTCGCCGACGGCGCGGGCGCGGTCGTGGTGGGACCCTCGGACGTCGAGGGCATCGGCCCGGTGGCGTGGGGCTCGGACGGCAGCCAGACCGCGGCGATCAAGCAGGACAAGGACTTTCAGCAGTACTTCGCCGAGGTGGCCGAGGCGGAGGCCACCGGCGGCACCACGGTGCGGCCCTACATCCGGATGAACGGCGCGGCCGTATTCCGATGGGCTGTCACGTTCTTGGAGAAGGCCTGCCGCGACGCGCTCGACAAGGCCGGTGTCACCGTCGACGATCTGGACGCCTTCGTGCCGCACCAGGCCAACGGCCGCATCACCGACGCGCTCATCCGGGCCCTGCACATGCCCGAAAGTGTCGCTGTCGCAAGGGATATCGCGCAGACCGGCAATACCAGCGCCGCCTCGATCCCGATGGCGATGGAGCAGCTGCTGCGCTCGGGGGAGTCGAAGGCCGGTGACACGGCGCTGCTGCTCGGCTTCGGCGCGTGCCGTGGCCGTCCAGCTCGGCTACGACACCCTGCCGGGCGTCACCGTCAACCGCTACTGCTCGTCCTCGCTGCAGAC
>NZ_JBSGBY010000198.1:0-13008 GCF_053601505.1 Nocardia sp. NPDC004722 | reverse complement strand
CCGCGGACCAGGAGGCGCGCGGCGGCAGCGGCGCCCGGTCGGCGTGGGTGGGGTCGATGGGCGGGATCTCCCCGGCGGCCAGTCGCCGCTGATATTCCGGGTCGTCGTCGAGGTCCTTGCCCATCTTGATCACCGACAGCGCGCCGATCATGGATCCGATGAGCGTGGACGGAATGGTGATGGCCAGGATCTTCACAATGGACCAGCCGTCCGGTCCGAAGATCACCACCGACGCGGCCGTCGACGCCGACACCGGGCTGGCCACGATGGCGATCTGATTGGCGATGGTGGCGATGGAAATCGGCCGCTCCGGCCGGATTCCGCCCTCCCGCGCCACTTCGTGGATGACCGGCAGCAGCGGGTAGAGCAGGTGCCCGGTGCCCGCGCCGACGGTGAACGCGTAGGTCACCAGGGGTGCGACGAACGTGATGCGTTTGGGATTGCTGCGAATTATCCGTTCGGCGATTCGAACCATGTAGTCGACGCCGCCCGCGGCCTCCATGGTCGCCGCGGCCACCACCACGGACAGGATGATGAGCAGCACGTCCACCGGCGGCACGGTCGGCTCGACCCCGAAGACCAGCGCCAGCACGAAGACGCCGATGCCACCCCAGACGCCGAGTCCAATGCCTCCGACCCGGGATCCGATCATGATGATGGCGAGTAGTACCGCCAGTTCCAGCAGCATCTTGACCATCGTCGACCCGCCGATCGGCTAGTAGGTGGTGAGCCTCGGGCATGCTGTTACCGCGTCGCACTTGAAAGATATCCGGACCATTCGGAAAGATTGCGCTTTGTTTGCCAGTGTTGAATTTCCCCTCACTCGAGCAAGGAGTAGACGTGGGTCGACTGGACGAGCTCATCAAATCCACCGCAGCTGCCACCGGGCTCGATCCGGACGACGTCCGCGCCTTCACCGCCACCGCCGAGCGGCGTGAATTCCCGGCGGGCACGATCCTTTTCCACGAATCCACCCCGCGTGAATGGGCGGGCATCGTGGCCGAGGGCGAAGTCCAGATCATTTCGGGGCTGACCGGCCACGAGACCGAACTCGCCCGGCTCGGCCCCGGCAGCCTGGTCTCGGAGATCGCGCTGATCGACGACACACCCCACACCGCCACCGGCCGCACCGCCAAGGGCGCGGTGGTGCTCACCGTCCCCCGCGCCACCTTGCGGGAGCTGTCGGTGCTGCACCCGGATCGCTACTACCGCATGGTTTCCCGGCTCGCCCAGCTCATCGCGCACCGCATGCGCAGCGTCTCCGAACAGCTCGCGGAGGCGATCAGCGCACAGCAGCAGCTGGGCGGCATTCGCACCGAACACGATTCGCTCGGTACCCGGGAACTGCCGTCGGAGGCGTACTACGGCGTGCAGACGCTGCGCGCACTGGAGAACTTCCCGATCTCGGGCATCAAGCTGCGCAAGTTCGGGCACCTGGTGCACGCGCTGGCCTACGTGAAAAAGGCCGCGGCGCTGGCGAACGCGGAACTCGGCTCGATCACCCCGGAGAAATCCCAGGCCATCGTCGCCGCCTGCGACGAGATCCTCGAGGGCAACCTGCGCCAGGACTTCATGGTGGACATGGTGCAGGGCGGCGCCGGCACCTCAACGAACATGAACGCCAACGAGGTGATCGCCAACCGCGGCCTCGAGCTGATGGGGCACCGCAAGGGCGAATACCAGTACCTGCACCCCAATGACGACGTGAACTGTTCGCAGTCGACCAATGACGTCTACCCCACCTCCGTGAAGCTCGGCGTCTACCTTTCCCTGAAGGACGCCACCGCGGCGCTCGACGAACTGCGGAATGCCTTGAAGGCCAAGGCCGTCGAGTTCTCCGACGTCATCAAGATGGGCCGCACCCAGCTGCAGGACGCCGTCCCCATGACACTGGGCCAGGAGTTCGGCGCGTACGCGGTCATGGTCGGCGAGGCCATCACCCATCTGGAGCGCATCTCGATCGACCTGCTCGCCATGAACATGGGCGCGACCGCCATCGGCACCGGCATCACCAGTCCGCCCGGCTACGCCGAACTGGTCTCCGCCAAGCTGGCCGAGGTCACCGGGCTGCCCATCTGCCAGGCCGAGAACCTGGTCGAGGCGACCCAGGACTCCGGTGATTTCGTGGCCATCTCCGCCACGCTCAAGCGCGCCGCCGTGCAGCTGTCGAAGATCTGCAACGATCTGCGGCTGCTGTCGAGCGGACCGCGCGCCGGGTTGGGCGAGATCAATCTGCCTGCCATGCAGCCGGGTTCGTCGATCATGCCGGGCAAGGTGAATCCGGTCATCCCGGAGGTGGTGTCGCAGGTCTGCTTCCAGCTCATCGGCTACGACATGACGGTGACCATGGCCGCCGAAGCCAGTCAGCTGGAACTCAATATGGCCGAGCCGATCATGGCCTACGACCTCATGATGGGCACCATGATGCTGCGCAACGCGGCCATCACCCTGACCAGCCGCTGCATCACCGGGATCACCGCCAATCGCGAGCACTGCCGGGAACTGGTCAACCACAGCATCGGCCTGGTCACCGCGCTGGTGCCCAAGCTCGGCTACGAGGCCTCGGCCGCGATCGCCAAGGAGGCGTTGAAGACCGGCGGCAGCGTCTACGACCTGGTGCTGGAACGCGGCGCGATGACCAAGGACGAACTCGACGAGCTCTTGAGCCCGGAGAAGATGACGGCCCCACGTGCCCGTTCGCTCTGAGGTCCCGCCGCGTCATTCCGGCCGGAATCCGCACGAGCGCGAATCAGCGGTCCCGCAGCCACTTTTCGACGTAGTCGAGGGTGGAGGCGGGATCGCTGATCCACCCGTTGTGCCCGAGCGGTTCCGGGTTGTGCCAGCGGGTGATGTCGGCCTCGGGCAGCTTGGCCAGCAGTTGCCGCGCCGAACTCTGCGGGGTGAGTTCGTCCCCGGTGAGGGTGATGGACAGGACCGGCAGCTTCAGCCGCCCGATGCGCTCCTCGTAGTCGATATCCGCTCCGGCGGGCTGGAATCGGCCGGTGCGGGCCAGCCGCGCCCAGTCGGCGATGAGCGCCTTCGACTGGCGTCCGAACCCGCCCGCCGTAATGGTGTCCCCCGGCCAGAATCCGGCGAGATTGGCCGTCAGCGACAGTGCGGCGCTGCCGAGCGCCGCCAGGCCCGTATAGCCGCGATGATGCGGCGTTCCGGACGCGACCAGGATGAGCCCGCCCAGCCGGCCGCGAATCCGCGAGGCGTACATGACGCCCAGCTGCCCGCCCATGCTGTGGCCCAGCAGGTACGGCGTGCTGTCGGGAAACCGTTCCCGCACCACTTCGAACATGGCGGGGAAGTCGACGGCCACCAGCTCCTGGTAGCCGTGCGAGGTGGGTGCGCCGGGTTTCGGCTTGCTGTCGCCGTTGCCGCGGATCTCCAGGAGCGCAACGTCGAATCCCCGGTCGGACAGCGGTTTCCCGAACAGCGAGTAGTACTCCCCCGGAACCCCCAGTCCCGGAACGATAACGACCACCGGCCTCGGCGTGTCGGCCGTAATCGGATGCCGATGCGGGCCTTTCGCCGGAATCAGCCGCACCGGCACCGTCGACCCGTCGGGCATCTGGATGGGCACGGTCTCCATGATCGGCACGCTACCCGCAAAAATAGCGCCCGTCCGCGAGGAGCGGACGGGCGCGAAGTGGACTGGGTGCGGTCGGGTTCGAGATCGGGCGTGTCGCGGTCAGGCGGAGACCGCGCCCATGATGACGCGGCGCAGCACGCGGATCACATCGTCGAGCGGCTGGCGCGGTTCCGAACCGCTCCAGGCGTCGACCACGTAGTTGACCGCGCCGATGATGGCGAGCACCCGCATTTCGTAGTCCCCGGGCGGGATTTCACCGTGCAGGGCGGCATCCTCGGCGGCGCTGGCCAGCAGCGCGCCCCAGGCGCGGCGCAGTTCCAGGCGGAACTTCTCCACCTTGGGTCCCGCCCCGACGACTTCGACGAGTGCGACCCGGGCCTTGCGCGGATCGCGCCCGATGGACTCGATATAGGCGCGGACGGCGGCGTCGATGATGTCGATGGCGCTGGCGTCGGAGTGCTCGGCGATGGTGGCCGCCACGGCTTCCCGGGATTCGCGATCGATCTGCTCGTAGAGCTCGAGCAACAGCGATTCGCGTCCGGTGAACTCCTCGTAGAACTGCCTCGAGGAGAGGCCGGCGTCCTTGCAGATGGCTCCGACGGAACTATTGGCATATCCGTCGCGCGCGAACACCGTGAGCCCGGACTCCAGAAAACGCGCACGACGCTGCCGCTGCCGGTCTTCTACGGGCTGCCCGGCGTACATTCTTCCCGCGTTCGTTTCCTGTGACATTGCGCCAGACAATACCGAAGGGCCCGATCCCCTCGTCATGGATCGGGCCCTTCGTTTGAACCTTCGACTTACCGCGCGTTAGCCGAAAGTTGGCTCAGTGACTTTCGGGATGCGACGCACCCGGGACGGTGGATATAGGCAGGGGAACCGCCCCGGGTTCGGGAAGCGCGTCCGGGGGAAGACTCGCGGCCCGATGTCTCATTGACCCGAAAGTCACTGATCGTTTGCCGTTCATCACGATACAGAGCAGGCGAACTGGACGGAATACTTTTCGAGGAGATTTTTAGTATTAATTTGGCGTGTCGCTCCGACGCGCGGACATCCGGGCCCGCGGGCGCTGCGGTGCCGATCGGCCGGAAACCGAGACTGCCACCTGCGACGGACACGAAAAAGGGCCCGATCCCCTCATCGAAGATCAGGCCCTTCGTCATCGATTCGGCTTCCGCGCAGTAGCCGAAAAGTGGCGCTCGAGTGGCTACTTGGCAGACAGGGTCGACGAACCGGTCTGCAGCAGCTTGATGATGGTCTGCGTCAGGACATCCGAAATGAGATTCGACATGGTGGTGCTCCGCTTCGACAGGTTGCCAGCACTTTCACTGGCTGTTTGCCATCGGGACGATACCGACGGAACACACTGGCCGGACGCTTTTCCATGAACTTTCTAGAATTATTTCGAGAGGCCGCTAGACAGCGCTATCCGACCGGAACCTCCGGCTCACCAAGGGTCAGCATGAGGCGATTGGCCCACGAGAACGACGCCGTCGACAGCACCAGGTCGTGCAACTCCGCATCGCCGAAACCCAGTTCCCGCAAGCGTTTCAGATGATTCGCGTCGGCCCGGGGCGGAGTGGCGGCGAGCGCGTCCACGAAATCGATGACGGCGTCCCACCTTTCGTCGATGCGCACCGAGTTGCCGTCGTCCAGCAACCGCTGCACATCGTCACTGCGCTTGGACAGCGCCGAAGTGAAACGCGAGTGAACGGAGGCGCAGTATTCGCAGCCGTTGTGCCGCGAGGTAACGGTCGCCGCGAGTTCGCGCTCGGCGCGGGTCAACCCCTCTCGACCGTAGAAGATCTCTTTGTCGTTGGCACTGCGATGCGCCAGCACCTCGGCGTTGCGCGCCAGTAGCCGGAAGTACGGCCCGACACCCCGATCCCCCTCGAGCAGCGGCCGCTGCGTCTCGTCCGCCTCAGCCAGCTTGATGGGCTCCACCCACGGCACCCAGTCCAGCTGCTCCTGTGTGAATCCCGCAGGCCGCCGTGCGATTTCGACGCTGCGCACCTCGCTGACGTCACTCATGTTCCGCTCCGATCAATTCGAGCCCGGCCAGCAGCCGAACCTGGAAGTGCACGAACCCGATGAGCTGCGCCACGGTCACGATGTCGCGCTCCGACAAACCCACCGCCGCGAGCTCATCGATATCCGTGCGCGTGATCGACGCGGGCGCCGTGCTCACCCGCGCCGCATGCCGCAAGATCGCAGCCAGCACCGGATCTCCCTCGGCCGGAACGGTTCCCAGCCCGGCATAGTGCGCCGCCAAGGCCGGCGCGCCCGCCAGCTCGGCCACGGCGACCGCCGCCGCGATCAGCCGATCCCGCCCGACGCTCTCGGTGGCCGGACCGTCCAGCAGGGCCGCGTACACCCCCTGCGTGTGCTCGACCACCGCCGGACGCGCATCTCGCAATGCCCGCACCTGCGATGCGGTACCACCGAGCACGGCGTCGATAACGTCGGCCGTGGGTGCCTGGGTCACGAGTTGATCCTTTCGTCGAGGCGCCAACCCAGTTGCGGGGCAACCTTGGTGGCGATGAGTTCGATGGAGCGCAGGGTGGCGGGGTGGCCGGGGTCGACCGGGTGGGCCTGGACGATGAAGTCGGTGGCGTGGCGCAGTGCGGTGTCGGCGGCGAGCTGCTCGGCCACCTCGTCGGGGGTGCCGTAGTAGATGTCGCGCAGTACTTCCGCGACCGAGTTCGCGATCTCGGGACCACCGTTGCGGCCCAGTTGATCCAGGAAGCGGGCCGCGCCCTGTTCGGCGAGCGCCACCGCCTCGTCATGGTCGTCGGCGACGAAAACGCCTCGGGACGCGCCGATTCGGGGCGTGCTGCCCTCGGGTAGCGCGTCGAAATAGGCGTCGACCAGCGGCTGCTGGATCTCCCACAGGGTGGCCTGCGGGACGGTCGGGTCGCGCGGCTGGGCCTTCGACAGCAACAGCCCGTCGCCGGCCTGTCCGGCGCGGGCCGCGCCACCGGCGGAGAAGGTGGCTTGCCACAGTCGATTTCGCAGTCCCGGTGCGGGCGGGTTCAACGCGCGATCGACGACCAGCGGCGTACCCGCCAGTGCGGCGGTCACCGCCGCCAGCTTGTCCGCGTAGACCTGCTGCCGATCCGCGCCGCTCAGCCCGAACAGGTCGAAGGCGTGCCGCGACCCGCCCGCGCCGAACCCGAGTTCCAGCCGCCCGCCCGACAGCGTGTCCAGCACGGCCGCGTCCTCGGCGACCCGGATCGGATCCTCCAGGGCGAGCGTGACGATGGCGGTGCCGAAGCGAATCCGCGGAAAGCGCGCCGCCGCGTGCGCGAGGAACACGAACGGCGACGGCAACCCGCCCTCCACCGGATCCAGGTGATGCTGCGCCACCCAGGCGGTGTCGAAGCCGAGCCGCTCGGCCGCCTCGATCTGTTCGAGGGCCTCCCGGTACACCGTGGCCGCGTCCTCGCCGCCGGTGCGGACCAGCCGGGTGAAGAATCCGAGGCGTTGCGGGGTCATATCGTCACCTTTCCCAAGTAGGCGTCGCGTACGGCCGGGTCACCGCTGAGCTCCGCGGCCGGGCCGTGCAGCACGATCCTGCCGCTGCGCAGCACGTTGGCGGTGTGCGCGATGCTCAGCGCCAGTTCCGCCTGCTGTTCCACGATCAGGATGGCCAGGCCCAGCTCCCGGTTGAGCCGCGCGATCTCGTCGAGCACCCGGTCCACGAACAGCGGCGACAATCCCATGGTGGGCTCGTCCATGCAGATCAGGCGAGGCTTGCTCATCAGCGCCCGCCCGAAGGCCAGCATCTGCTGCTCACCGCCGGAGAGCGTGCCCGCCCGCTGGCTACGGCGTTCGGCCAGGCGCGGGAAATGCTCGAACAGTTCGGCCGCCCGCGCCGCCAGCACCGAGCGCCGCTCCTTGCGGATGTAGCCGCCGACGAAGAGGTTCTCCTCCACGGTCATGGCCGGGAACACTCGCCGCGCCTCCGGCACCGAAGCCAGCCCCGCCCGGATGCGCGCCGACGCGGAGGCGCCGGTGACGTCCTCGCCGTCGACGCGGACCGTGCCGGAGGTCGGCTTCAGCAGACCGAGCGCGGTTTTCATGGTGGTCGACTTGCCGGAGGCATTGCCGCCGAGCAGGGAGACGATCTCACCGGGCCGCACCGTCAGCGACACCTCGTCCAGCGCCCGCGACGAGCCGTAATGCACCACCACATTGTCGAATTCGAGGATCGGCGTGGCGTTCTCGTCGAACTCAGACATCGACCTCGACCTTTCCGCCGGCCCGGCTGCGCCCGAGGTACGCCTCGATCACGCGCGGGTCCTCCAGCACCTCGTCCGGGGTGCCCTGCGCGATGATGCGGCCCTCGTCCAGCACGATCACCCGGTCCGACAGCTCGTGGATCAGATCCATCTTGTGCTCGACCAGCAGCACGGTCTGGCCCTGCGCCTTCAATTCCGCCAGCTGCCTGCCGATTTCGGCGGTTTCGGTCTGGTTCATCCCGGCGGCGGGCTCGTCCAGCAGCAGCAGGTCCGGTTCCAGCGCCAGCGCCCGCGCGATCTCGGTGCGGCGGCGATTGGCGTAGGACAGCGTGTAGGTCGGGTTGTCGGCGCGCGGCACCAGGCGCTCGGGGAAGCGGGCCAGCTGCGCATCGACGCGGGCCGCGGACGCACGCCGCTCGGCACGGGCGGCCGGGGTCGGGACCAGCGCGACCCCGAGCTCGGCCAGCAGCGAAATCCAGCGCAGCACCGGAATATTCGCCAGCGACCGCAGCGGCCGGGAGGCACGCAGCGTGGTCTGCAAACCCACGTCCACGTTCTCGCGCACGGTCATATTGCCGAAGACCCGGCCGTTCTGGAAGGTGCGCGCGATGCCCGCCTCGGCGGCCGCCTCGGGCCGTCCGGGACGAATTCGCTTGCCGCGCACCCGCACTTCACCCGCATCCGGCTTCAGCACGCCGGAGATCAGATTGACGGTGGTCGACTTGCCGGACCCGTTCGGCCCGATGATAGAGACGAATTCGCCCGGGGCGATCGAGAATTCGACGCCGTCCACGGCCTGCACACCACCGAAGGCCCGCCGCAGCCCGGTGACCCGCAGGACCGCCTCGCCCTCAGACGGTGGCGGGGCTGAGCTCGTTGTCGGCACTTCGTTCGTTGTCACGGACACGTTCCCTCCTCACCAGAATTCCCTGCGGCCGGAACCGCACCACCAGCAGCAACACCAACCCGTACAGCACGATTCGCCACGACGGCGCGAGCCGCAGCACCTCCGGGACACCGATCAGCACGGCCGCGCCCAGCACCGCGCCGTAGGGCGAGGCGGTGCCGCCGAGCACCAGAATGGTCACCACCAGCAGCGACATCGGCAGGTTGAACACGGTCGGGTCGATGTAGGAGTACTGGTGCGCCAGCAGCGCACCGCCGATCCCGGAGAAGAACGCCGCCAGCGCGAACGCCAGCGCCTTGTAGTCGCGCACCGGCACGCCCGCCGAACGCGCGGCCACCTCGTCCGCGCCGATGGCCCGGATGGCGGTGCCCAGCCGCGACCGCTGCACCCCGATGATCACCGCGAGCACGATCGCGAGCACCACCAGTTCGAGCCGGAAGATATCGGTGTGCGTGGTGAACTCGTACCCGAAGATCTTCGGTGCCGGAATTCCGAAGATGCCGTAGCTGCCGCGCGTCACCGACTCCCAGTTGCGGATGATCGCGACCGTCACGATGCCGATGCCCAGGGTCGCGATGGCCACATAGTGCCCGCCCAACCGCCACAGCGGCGCGGCCAGCACCGAAGACACCACGGCCGCAACGATTCCCGCCACGACGATGGCGGGCAGGAACGCCCACCCGTGCGACACCGTCAGCACCGCGGAGGTATACGCGCCGATCGCGATCGGCCCGGCCTGCCCGATGGCCAACTGCCCCGCCGACCCGGCCACCAGCGTCATGGACACCGCGATGATGGCGTAGGCCAGGATCTGGGTCCCCACCGAGATGCCGTAGTCATTGGCGACGAACGGAATGCCCACGCCCGCAATGCCGAACGCGATCAGCGCATGCCACCACCGCACCCGCCACTCCCGGCCCGCCCCGAGAAAGGTCCCGGTCATGGGCTCGGATTCGATGGCGGGTGGCCGCGCGAGCAGCCCGCCCGGCCGCAGCACCAGGAAGATCACCAGCAGCCCGAAGGTGATCAGATCGCGATACCCGTCCCCGAACCAGTAGATGCCGAACGCCTCCACCAGCCCCAGCACGAATCCGCCGACCACCGCGCCGGGAATCGAGCCCAGCCCGCCGATGGTGGCGGCCACGAACCCGGTCATGCCGACGATGCCGCCGGAGGTCGGGGAGATGTTGGAGTTGTAGAGGCCGACGAAAATGCCTGCCAGCCCGCCCAATCCGGACGCGATGGCGAAGGCCAGCGACTGCACCCGCCCCACGCCGATCCCCATCTGCGCGGCGGCGTCGGGATCCTGCGCGGTGGCGCGAATGGCCAGGCCGTGCCGGCTGTAGCGCAGGAACGCCCACAGCCCGGCCATCACCGTGAGGGTGATGGCGAACATGACCACGTCCGAGGTGCCGAGCCTGACCCCGCCGACGCGAATATTGTTGGTGGACAGCACCTGTGGGAACGGCCGGGTATCCGGTCCGAAGACCAGCGCGACCACGTTCTCGATGATCAGCCCGGCCGCCACCGTCGCCAGCAGCGCGGCGATGGCGGGGGCCCGCCGCAGCGGCCGCACCGCCAGCACGTCGATGACGACGCCGAGCAGCGCTGTCGCCACGACCACCACGACCAGCGCCGCCCACCAGGCCAGTCCGTGCTGGGCGATCAGCCACCAGCCCAGCACCGACCCGAACGCGAAGATCGAGCCGTGCGCGAAGTTGATGACATTGCTGACCCCGAAGATCAGGGTGATGCCCACGGCGATGAGCGCGTACGCATTGCCGTGGACCAGACCCGCGATGAGCGTGTCGAACATCTACTTATTGCTTCCGACCGGCAGGAACTTGCCGTTCTGCAGCACCAGCTCGATCGGCTTCACCCCGCTCGGCCGCCGCGTCTGCTGGTCGAAGGCGAACGTGCCCAAGCCGATTCCGTCGAAGTCCTTGACCTCGCGCAGGCCCTTCAGCACGCCCTCGCGGGTCGCGCCGCCGAACTTGGCGGCCTTGACCAGCACATTGAGCGCGTCATAGGCGTAGACGTTGAAGTCGCCCGGATCGGTGTTGAACTTGGCCTTGAACTTGGTGGTGAACGCCTGGATCTTCGGGCTCGGATCCGACGGGGTGAACACGCCGTTGACGATGTCGCCCTCGGCCGCCTTGCCCGCCAGGTCGATGAACTGCGGGGTGTTCTGACCGCCGAAGAACTGACCGTTGAATCCGACGTCACGCAACTGCTTGACCACCAGCGCGCCGTCCGGGCCGTAACCCAGGTGCACGAACGCGTCCGGGTTGGCGTCGCGGCCCTTGATCAGCACCGGCCGGAAGTCCTGCGAATCCGGCAGAATCGAGGAGGAGTAGACGATCTCGATGCCCTTCTCCTTCGCGGACTGCTGGAAGAACTGGAAAGCCTGCTTGCCCCAGTCGGTTTCGAGGTAGACCACCGAAACCTTCTTGGCCTTCGACTTCACCCATTCGGTATTGCGCTCCTGGAAGACGTCCAAGGTGATGGACGGGCTCCACGAATAGTCGCCGCCCTTGGTGAAATCGACCGAGGAGTTGGTGAAGCCGTACTGCACCAGCTTGCCGCGGTTGTAGACCGGCGAGGCCGCGATGGAGGCGGGCGAGGAGAAGTCACCCAGCTCGGCGATGATCGACTGATCGCCCACGAACTTGGTCGCGATCGGCACCGTCTGCTTCGGATCCGACTGCGAATCCTCCCATTTCAGCGCGACCTTCTTGCCATTGATCCCGCCATTGGCATTGATCTCGTCCAACGCCAGATCGAAGCCCTGCTGCCACAGCCGCCCGTACTCGGCCGAACCACCCGTCTTCGGACCCGAAACCCCGAAATACACGGTGTCCGAACTACTTCCGGACGAGTCGTTGGAGCAGGCCGAGGCCAGACCCGCCACCAGAGCCGCCGCCGCGACACCCACCGCCACCCGGCCGAAACCACGGGACCAGTACCTGCTCATTGCAAACCTCTACTTCGCACCGGCTCGCCAACCGGGCATGGGGACAGGGCCGTGACTGCCACGCACGGCCCGCTAGCGCTTGCGATACCCGCGACGGCATCGCCTGGTCGTCACCCGGGGCACCCCACCGCCATGCGAGGGTTGCCGATCAGCGAGCCGGGGCTCGAACATGCTGATACTCGTGACCGTGGGCAAAAAGGTAGCCGCGTCCACCTCGCATTGACAGGATTCGAATCAGCCTGATGCCAACGCCGCCACATCCGCCGCTACATCCGAGACGGGAAATCCCTTGCCACCACTGCAAATAGCCGTCTGCGGCCCCCGCGACTGCACCGCCCGCGAGACCGCCGCGGCCCGCGAAGTAGGTCGCCTCCTCGCCACCGCCGGAGCGACCGTCCTCTGCGGCGGCGGCACCGGCGTCATGGCCGCCGTCGCCGAAGGCGCCTCCCACGCAGGCGGACTCGTCATCGGCATCCGCCCCGACACCGACCCCGCCACCGCCTGCCCCGGCCTCTCGGCGGTGATCTACACGAACATGGGCGAAGCCCGAAACGCCATCCTCATCGCCTCCGCCGACGCCGTCATCACCATCGGCGGCTCCTGGGGCACCCTCTCCGAACTGGCCCTCGCCAACCACCGAGCCACCCGCGTTGTCTCCCTACATGGTTGGCATATCCAAGACACCGACGGCAAACCCATCGACAGCTCAATCCCCGCCCTGGACCCAGCCCACGCCGTCACCCTGGCCCTCGCGCCCCCGCTGTGAGCCAGCCCCACCCCGTCATTCCGGCGTGCTCTTGGCCGGAATCCAACGCCGCCCGTGTGGATCCCGGCCAAAAACACGCCGGGATGACGAAGGTCAGTTCCCGCCCAGGTGGCCTGCGAGCCAGGTGGGGAACTCCGTCAGATCGCCAAGCACCACATCTGCCCCGGCCGCCGACAATTCCTCCGCCGCGTACGGTCCGGTGGTCACCGCGACCGATACCGCGTCGGCCACCTTCGCCGCGCGCACGTCCCCGAGGTGGTCGCCGACATAGATCGAGGCCCCACGCTCCCGCAACACCGCGCCCTTCTCCTCGGCCCAGGCCCCGCCGACGAGCTCGTCCACCTCCAGCCCCAGGTGATCGAGGTGTAGTTGGGCGTGCGGTCCGTTCTTGGCGGTGATCACCAGGACTCGCCCACCGGCCTTGTGCACGGCCGCGAGCGCATCCACGACACCCGGCAGATTCTCCGAGGCATGCACCGCCAGATCCGGATAGAACTCCCGGTACATGGCCACGACCCCCGG
>NZ_JBSGBY010000197.1:0-13009 GCF_053601505.1 Nocardia sp. NPDC004722 | reverse complement strand
GACCGAGGCGCCCGCACCGGCTCCCGCGCCCGCCACCGCGAGGACCGCGCCGTCGCCGGGCCGGCGGCCGTCGTGCGCCGCGAAGGCGGCCACCAGGGCGTCGGCGTCGCCGGGCAGCGACAGCACCAGCTCGGCGCCGACGGCGGTGGCGGCCTGCCAGTCGAGCAAACTCGGCTCGCCGTCGGTCACCAGCAGAACTCCGGCGCGGCGGGGGTGTTCGGCGGAGGCACAGCTCTGCGCGGCGGTGGTATCGAGGACGATGGCGGACGCGGAGGTCCAGGCGTGGCGGCCCGGGGGCGGCACGCGTTCGTCGAGCGGGCGGTCCGCCGCCGCGGCGATGCGGCGAATCTCCTCCCGCAGACGGGGATCGGCGACGAGCGACAGGGCCGGTGGTGTGGCGGCGTCGGAGTTCATGCTGGTCAGCGTCGCTCGATTGGCCAGGCGGCAAAAGAGGGGTGCACGGCGAGTGTGGATAACACGCGGCCTGTGCAGAACTCGGGGCGGGAGAAGGACTTCGGAGTCGCCCGGGAATCGACGGAACTGTCCGGAAATAGAGGACGGCCCCAGCCGGGGGGGGAGGAGGCTGGGGCCGTCGGGTTCAGCCCCGGGGGGTCGGGCTGAACGCGCCTGGACCATGTCCAGGTAACTGCGATACTACACCCAAGCCCCGGCCGGATTGCAAGTCCGCCCGGCGAGTCTTTTTCCCGCCCCGACGGCCCGGCTTCCGACTGGCTAACCCGGACAATTCCTGCGCCGAAAGTGATGGCCGACACCGCCGCCGCTGCGCCGCATGAAAAGGCCAGGTACATCGCCGGACCCGCCCGCCGCGCCCAAGATTCCCGAGACGCGCCGCCGGACCATATCCTGGACCACGTGACAGCCGAACGCGGACGAGTCGCCGCCTTCTTCGATCTCGACAAGACGGTGATCGCCAGGTCGAGCGCCTTCGTGTTCAGCAAGCCGTTTCTGGATCAGGGCCTGCTCAGCCGCCGTGCGGTGCTCGAGAGCAGCTACGCGCACTTCCTGTTCCTGCTCTCGGGCGCCGATCACGATCAGATGGAACGCATGCGCGAGCACCTCACCAAGATGTGCGCGGGCTGGGATGTCGATCAAGTGCGCTCGATCGTCGCTGAGACCCTGCACGACATCGTGGATCCGCTCATCTACGCCGAGGCCGCGGATCTCATTGCGGACCATCGGATTCGGGGCCACGATGTGATCATCGTGTCGGCCTCGGGCGAGGAGGTGGTCGCGCCGATCGCCGCGGCGCTGGGCGCCGATCACTTCGCCGCCACCCGGATGGTCATCGAAAACGGTAAGTACGCGGGCGAAGTCGAGTTCTACTGCTACGGCCCGGGCAAGGTCGAGGCCATCGAAAAGCTTGCGGCCCAATACGATTACGACCTCGACCGCTGCTACGCCTACTCCGACTCCAGCACCGATCTGCCCATGCTCGAGGTGGTCGGCCACCCGACCGCGGTGAATCCGGACCGGGCGCTGCGGCGCGAGGCCGCCACGCGCGGCTGGCCGGTGCTCACCTTCTCCAACCCGGTCTCGCTGTGGGCTCGACTACCGGCCCCGACCACCACCACGGTCGCCGCGACGGCCGCCGTCGGGCTCGGCGCGCTCGCGGCCGGGGCCCTCACGTACCGGCTGCTGCGGCGGCGGGGCTGATCGGGACAACTGGGCCGCCGACCGAAACGCCCGGACGCAAAAATACTCAGACACACCGAGTAATTCGAATGTTTCCCCAGGTCTTGATGTGACGGCCGTCACGGGGTAACAATGGATGCACGGAAGGACGGAAGGCCAAGATCGGACCGGAAGAGAAGGTTTCGACCTCCCATCCCACCCTTCCCAGCACGGACATCAGGCACCCACGCGGAGCACGCCGCGACAGGGCAACAGAAGTTGTGGGCCTGCGTTATCTGGGATTTCGACGGCGAGGGCCTCGCATCAATGCGGGGATGAACCACCGGATCCTGGAGAGCTCGCCGAGGCCGAACAGACACAACTCGATGAGCACGCCTGGTAACCAGGTGATCCGTGCTAGCGGGCGGTGAGGTCGCGAAGGCGACAACGCCGCCCGCTCTTATATACGGGGGCTATTATCCGGACGCCGCGTCGGCGATCGAACGCGCTTCTCGCGCACCGTCTTCCAGCGCTCCGCAGGTGAGGATCACCCAGCCGCCGACGCCCTCGGCCGTGCCCATGCCGAACGCCGCCGCCGCGTCCAGGTAAGCCTGGCGGCGGCGGAGCCAGAAGACTTCCGGGACACCCAGGCTGTGCGGGTCGAGGCCGCTGGACACGGCGACCAGCCGGGAGGCGGCGCGGGCGACGATGCCGTCGGCGGTGCCGAAGGGGCGCAGGGACAACAGTTCGCCGTGGACGATGGCGGCGATCACCGGGGCCGGAGCCTTGGTGGTGGTGATCGTTTGGGCCAGCAGGTCGAGGCGTTGGGCGACGCCGGGGACATCGCGGGGGCGGCCGAGCTGCTGTTGGTCGTCGACCAGGTCGGCGGCTGCCAAGAGGTGCAGACGGGCGAGGGCCTGCAGCGGGGCGCGCTGCCAGACACCGACCAGGTTGGTGAGGGCCTCGGCGTCGAGGGCCTGTCCGACGCGCAGGGCGCCGGCCAGGATCGGATCGGCGACATTGCCGTCGGCGGGCAGGTCGATGGTGCCGCCGTCGATGGCCGCCGACGAGCGCGCGGCGCGGACGGCGGCCTCGGCGGCGGTGGTGGGCCAGCCGCGCCGGTTGGCCCGGTGGCGGTGCACCTCGGCAAGGCTGTCACGGGCCTTGTCGGCGGCTTCGCGCACACCGGGCAGGTCGACGAGGGGCTGCAGCGGGTCGGTCACGAGGTACGAGGCTAGCGGCCCCGCGACCGCGCGAATCAGCCGACCAGCAGGTCACGGCCCGGGATGGCCTCCAGGAGTCGTCGGGTGTACTCGTTGCGCGGATGGTCGAAGACCTCGGTGGTGGTGGCCGCCTCGACCACCTTGCCTTGCTGCATGACCAGGACGTCGTCGGCGATCTGCCGGACCACGGCCAGATCGTGGGTGATGAACAGGTAGGTGAGTCCGAGCTCGGCCTGAAGTTCGTTGAGCAGCTGCAGGATCTGCGCCTGGACGAGCACGTCGAGGGCGGAGACGGCCTCGTCGCAGACCACGACCTCCGGGGACAGCGCCAGCGCGCGGGCGATGGCGACCCGCTGGCGTTGACCGCCGGAGAGCTCGTTGGGGTAGCGGCGCATGGCCGAGGCCGGGAGCGAGACCTTGTCGAGCAGGTCGCGCACGGTGGCCTCGCGTTCCTTCGGGGTGCCGATGCCGTGGGTGCGCAACGGTTCCTCGATGGTGCGGTAGATCGAGTACATCGGATCCAGCGACCCGTAGGGGTCCTGGAAGATCGGCTGCACCCGGCGACGGAAGGCGAAGGCCGCCTTGGCATTCAAGGTGGCGACCTCGCGCCCGTCGAAGGTGACCCGGCCGGAGGTCGGCGGCTGCAGCCCCAGGACCAGTTGTGCCACCGTGGATTTGCCGGAGCCGGATTCACCGACGATGGCAGTGGTGGTGCCGCGCCGCAGCGCGAACGAGACATCGTCCACGGCAACGAGTTCGGTGGACTTCCACGGCGCGTTGCCCCGAATGCGGTACACCTTGCGCAGCCGGTCGGCGACCAGCACATCATCGGGGGCACTGGCGAATTCGGCGTCGGTCTCGGCCAGCTGGCCCGCCACGGAGACGGCCTGCGCCCGCACCTCGGCGCGATCGCGCACCGAGGACAGCCGCTGCGAGGCCAGCGAGGGCGCCGAGTTCACCAGCTTCTTGGTGTACAGATGCTGGGGATTGCGCAGAATCTGCAGTGCCGGACCGGATTCCACGACCCGGCCGCGGTACATCACCACCAGATGCTCGGCCCGTTCGGCGGCCAGGCCCAGGTCGTGGGTGATGAGCAGGACCGCGGTGCCGAGTTCGCCGGTGAGCCCGTCGAGGTGGTCGAGGATCTGCCGCTGCACGGTGACGTCCAGGGCGGAGGTGGGCTCGTCGGCGATGAGCAGTTTGGGACGGCACGAGAGCCCGATGGCGATGAGAGCGCGCTGCCGCATGCCGCCGGAGAATTCGTGCGGATACTGATTCACCCGGCGTTCGGCGTCGGGCATGCCCGCCTCGGCCAGCAGTTCGATCGCGCGCTGCCGGGCGGCCCGGCCCTTGGCGATGCCGTTGGCCTCCAGCGTCTCCCGGATCTGGAATCCGATCTTCCACACCGGATTCAGGTTCGACATGGGGTCCTGCGGCACGAACCCGATACCGCGCCCGCGCACCGCGACGATGTCGCGCGACGACGCCTTCGACAGATCCTTGCCGTCGAACATGATGGAACCGGACGTGATTCGCCCCGTGCCGGGCAACAGGTCGATGATGGCGTGCGCGGTGGTCGACTTGCCGGACCCGGATTCGCCGACGATGGCGACGGTCTGGCCGGGGTAGACCGTCAGGCCCACCCCGCGCACCGCCGGGACCTGTTGGCCCTCGGAGCTGAAACAGACGTTCAGATCCCGGACCTCGAGCAGTGGTTCGGTCATGTCGTCACCTCTTCCGGGCCTTGGGATCCAGCGCGTCGCGCACCGCGTCGCCGAGCATGATGAAGCTGAGCACCGTGAGCGCCAGGGCGGTCGCGGGGTAGAACAAGATGCCGGAGGTGCGAATCTCCTTCTGGTCGGAGGCGATATCCGAGCCCCAGGACACGATCTGCCGCGACAGCCCGACACCCAGATAGGACAGCGTCGCCTCGGTGACGATGAAGACGCCGAGCGAGATGGTGCTGACCACGATCAGCGGTCCGGCGGAGTTGGGCAGTACGTGGCGGATCAGCGTCCGGAATCGGGAAACGCCGAGCGCCTTGGCGGCCGTGACGTATTCGCTGTTGCGGGACTCGATCACCGCCCCGCGCGCGATGCGGGCGGCCTGCGGCCAGCTGAAGGACGCCAGCGTGATCATGACCGTCCACACCGTGCGGGTGTGCAGCAGTTGCATGAGCACGATGGCGGCCAGGGTGAGCGGCAGCGCGTAGAAGATCTCCGCGATCCGCGAGATCACCGCGTCGAGCAGCCCGCCGTAGTATCCCGCGAGCGCCCCGAGGGTGCCGCCGATCAGCACGAACAGCAGCGTCGCGCCCAGCCCGGTCTCCACCGACGCCCGGGCCCCGTACACGGTCCGGGCATAGATGTCGCAGCCCTGCTTGTCGAAGCCGAACGGATGCCCGCTCGATGGTCCGTGCATGCTGAAATCGCCACTGCAGTACCGCGGATCGACGCTGCTGAACAACTTCGGCCAGATCGCGACGAGCAGAATGAACGCGATCAGCAGCGCCGCGATCACGAAGATCGGATTGCGGCGCAGCTGGTGCCAGGCCTCCCGCCAGACGCTGGTCGGGGCGGCGGTCTCGGTGACCCGGTCGGTGGCCAGCACTTCCACCTCGTCGGGTGGGGCAACGAAATGCTCTTGCCCCGGCCGTATTTCGGTCGTTTCAGGCATAGCGGATCCTCGGATCGAGTGCGGCGTAGAGCAGATCGACGATGAGGTTGGTCAGCAGCAGGATCACGATGAGCACGGTCACGAAGGCCACCACCGTGGGCGGTTCACCGCGGGTGATGGCCTGGTACAGCGTGCCGCCGACGCCCGGGATATTGAAGATGCCCTCGGTGACGACCGCACCGCCCATCAGGAATCCCAGATCCGAGCCCACGAAGGTGACCACGGGGATCAGCGAGTTGCGCAGGATGTGCACCACGATGACCTTCGGGCGGCTCAGGCCCTTGGCGGTCGCGGTGCGCACGTAGTCGGCGTTCATGTTCTCCGCCACCGCGTTTCGCGTCAGACGCAGCACGTAGGCGAACGACAGCGACCCCAGCACGAAGGCCGGCACCAGCAGATCGGTGAAGCTCGCCTTGCTGCCGACCGTCACCGGCGCGATCCCCCATTTGATGCCGAGCAGGTACTGCGCCAGGAACCCGAGCACGAAGATCGGGATGGCGATGATGACCAGGCTCAGCACCAGCATGGTGGAGTCGAACAGCTTGCCCTTGCGCAGCCCGGCGACCAATCCGAAGGCGACACCGAAGAAGAACTCGATGCACACCGCCATCACGGCCAGCCGGAAGGTGATCGGGAACGCGCGGGCCAGCTCCTCACGTACCGGCCGCCCCGAGAACGAGGTGCCGAAGTCCAGCGTCACAATGCCTTTCAGGTATTGCAGGTACTGGATGTAGAAGGGCTGGTCCAGGTGGTAGCGCGCCTTGAGCGTCGCCTCGATCGCCGGGGTCATCTGCCGATCCCCGGCGAGCGCCTGGATGGGGTCGCCGGGAATCAGGAAGACCATCGCGTAGATGAGCAGGGTTGCTCCGAGGAAGACCGGAATCATCTGGAGCAACCGCCGCACGATGTACCAGGCCATGCCCGCTACTTCTCGATGTTCTCGAAGTCGAACAGGCCCGACCAGCTCACCTCGGCCTTGACCTTGTCCGAGCGCCCGGCCGCGACGTTGTAGTCGAAGATCGGGATGTCGGCCATGTCCTTGAACAGCAGCTGCTGGGCCTGGGCCAGGATGTCGTAGGCGGCCTCGGGGGTGGCCGCGCCCTGCGCCTGGGCGAGCATCTTGTCGAAGTCCGGGTTGGCGTACTGCGTGTTGTTGGTGCCGGATCCGGTGAGATACAGCGCGGTCAGGAATTCGAACATGGACGGGTAGTCACCCTGCCAGCCGTAGCGGAACGCCTTACCGATGGTCTTGTTGGTGATCTCGTCGCGAATGTTCTTGAACGTCGGGTACGGCGCGCCGACCGCGTCGATGCCGAGGGTGTTCTTGACGCTGTTGGCGACCGCTTCGACCCACGCCTGGTGTCCGCCGTCGGCGTTGTAGGCGATCTGGTAGGTCCCCGACCACGGTGAGATCGCATTCGCCTGCGCCCACAGGGCTTTGGCCTGATCCGGGTTGAACTTCAGCACGTCGGAGCCGGGCAGATCCTTGCGGAAGCCGGGCAGGGTGAAGGCGGTGAAGTCCTGGCAGGGCACGCGGGTGCCGTGGAAGATGTTCTGCGCGATCTGATCCCGGTTGATGGCCATCGAGATGGCCTTGCGGCGCAGCACGCCTTCCTCACCGGCGAAGTGCGCGACGGTGGGCTGGATGCCGATGTGCTGGCTGTAGGCGATGGGCTTGTGGATGGCCCGGTCGCCGAGGTCCTTCTCGTAGGTGGCCAGCGCCGAGTCCGGGATGATGTCGAGGGCATCGAGGTTGCCCTGCAACAGATCCGCGTACGCGGTGTCGTAGGACTGGTACATCACGAAGCGCAGGCCCTTGTTCTTGGGCGGGCGGCCGCCGTGATAGTCCGGGTTGGGCAGCACCTCGATCTTCACGTTGTGCTGCCAGGTGGAGAACTTGTAGGGCCCGTTGCCGATCGGGTTCTGCCCGAAGTCCTTGGTGTTCTTGAAGAACGCGTCCGGCATCGGATAGAACGGCGCGAAGCCGAGTTTCAGCTCGAAGTCGATCGAGGGGCTGGTGAGGTCGACGGTGAAGGTCTTGTCGTCGATCACCTTCAGACCCGACATCGTCTGGGCCTTGGGCGGATCCGCGCTGACGTCGCTGTAACCGGCGATGCCGTCGAAGGCCCAGTTCTGCAGCTGCCCGTTGGTGGACAGCGCGCCGTAGTTCCAGGCGTCGACGAAGGACTTCGAGGTCACCGGCGTCCCGTCGGTGAATTTCCAGTCCTTGAGGGTGATCTTGTAGTGCTGCCGGTCGGTGGTCTCGATGGACTGCGCCACCTCGTCCCGGGCGGTGCCGTTGACGTCGTAGTACTTCAGCCCGGCCCACAGCCGGTCGACCACGCGGCCGCCCATGTTCTCGTTGACGTCGGTGGGCACCAGGGGTCGTTGCGGCTCACCGCCATTGACCGTCACGAGGTCGGTGCTGTCGCCGCCGCTGGAGGAGCAACCTGCCACCGCGAGCGCGGCGGCCATTATCGCGGCCGCCGCCAGCGCGGTAATCGTCTTGAATCTCAACGCTTCTCTCCTGATCCGAGGGAGTGCGAAGGAGGATGGCGATAACCGCCGGGGTGCCAGTGGTCATAACCATTCGCCTTGGGTGAATCGGACACTAACCATCCGGGTGCCTGTTGTCAGCGGATCGAAACGGGATTGTTCGGCTTGTTAGCAATCCGGCAACATTCACGGTTTGTTCATAGGCACTCTGCAAGGTTCGTCATGCACCACCCACCGATCGAGACTGCCGGGCACGACGCAGGTCACAGTCGGTTAGGGTCGAACGTGGCCGCCGTCACCCCGCGCGGCCTGCACGCGAGAGAAGAAGAGACGAGATGACCACGGATTCCTCTGCCGAGCACCTGGACGCGTACCCGCCCAGCGCAGAGTTCGCGGCGGCCGCCAATGGCGACGCCTCTCTCTACGACCGGGCGGCCGCCGACCGCGAGGGGTTCTGGGCCGAGCAGGCGAAGCGCCTGCACTGGCACCAGCCCTTCACCCAGGTCCTGGACTGGACCGACGCGCCCTTCGCCAAGTGGTTCGCCGACGGCAAGTTGAACGTCGCCTACAACTGCGTGGACCGGCACGTGCTCGACGGCCACGGCGACCAGGTCGCCATCCACTGGGAGGGCGAGCCCGGCGACTCCCGCGACCTCACCTACAGCGACCTGCTGGCCGAGGTGTCGCGTGCCGCCAACTACCTGACCGGTCTGGGCCTGGTGGCCGGTGACCGCGTCGCCATCTACATGCCGATGGTCCCCGAGGCCATCGTGGCCATGCTCGCCAGCGCGCGCCTGGGCCTGACCCATTCGGTGGTGTTCGCGGGCTTCTCCCCCAGCGCCCTGCGTCAGCGCGTCGACGACGCCGCGGCCAAACTGGTCATCACCACCGACGGCCAGTGGCGGCGCGGCAAGCCCGCCCCGCTCAAGACCGCCGTGGACGAGGCCCTCGCGGAAGGCGATTCGACCGTCGAGCACGTGCTCGTGGTGCGTCGCACCGGCCTGGACACCCCGATGGTCGAGGGCCGCGACATCTGGTGGGACGAGACGGTGTCGCTGGCCTCCCCCGAACACGAGGCACAGGCGTTCGACGCCGAGCACCCGCTGTTCATCCTCTACACCTCCGGCACCACGGGTAAGCCCAAGGGCATCCTGCACACCTCCGGCGGCTACCTGACCCAGGCGGCGTACACCCACAACTACGTCTTCGACCACAAGCCGGGCAAGGACGTGTACTGGTGCACCGCCGATATCGGCTGGGTGACCGGGCACAGCTACATCGTGTACGGCCCGCTGGCCAACCGGGCCACCGAGGTCGTCTACGAGGGCACCCCCAACTTCCCCGACGAGCACCGGCACTGGCAGATCATCGAAAAGTACGGTGTGAGCATCTATTACACCGCGCCGACGCTGGTCCGCACCTTCATGAAGTGGGGTCGCGAGATCCCGGAGTCGCACGACCTGTCGAGCCTGCGCCTGCTGGGTTCGGTCGGCGAGCCGATCAACCCGGAGGCCTGGCGCTGGTACCGGGATGTGGTGGGCGGCAACAAGACTCCCATCGTGGACACCTGGTGGCAGACCGAGACCGGCGCGATCATGATCTCGCCGCTGCCGGGCGTCACGCACGCCAAGCCGGGCGCGGCCATGACCCCGCTGCCGGGCATCTCGGCGACGGTGGTCGACGAGGAAGGCAATCCGGTCGAACTGGGCGAGACCGAGGCCAACGGCTACCTGGTGCTCGACCAGCCGTGGCCCTCCATGCTGCGCGGCATCTGGGGCGACAACGAGCGGTACAAGGAGACCTACTGGGCGCGCTACGCCGAGAAGGGCTGGTACTTCGCGGGTGACGGCGCGAAGCTCGACAAGGACGGCGACCTGTGGGTGCTCGGCCGCGTCGACGACGTCATGAACGTGTCGGGCCACCGCATCTCCACCGCCGAGGTCGAGTCCGCGCTGGTCGGCCACTCCGGTGTCGCAGAGGCCGCGGTCGTCGGCGCGTCGGATGAGACCACCGGCCAGGGCATCGTGGCGTTCGTGATCCTGACCGCCGAGGCCAAGGACACCGGCGCGGATCTGATCGCCGAGCTCAAGGCCGAGGTCTCGCGCGAGATCAGCCCGATCGCCCGCCCGCGCGAGATCCACGTGGTGCCGGAACTGCCCAAGACCCGCTCGGGCAAGATCATGCGCCGATTGCTGCGCGACGTGGCCGAGGGCCGCGAGCTCGGCGACACCTCAACCCTGGTGGATCCCAACGTTTTCGAGGCCATCCGGGCCGGAAAAGCGTAAGAACCAAGGCCATCGGTGAGGCCCCGTGACCACAGGTCACGGGGCCTCACTCCGTGTGGGGTGGTCAAGATCCAACCGGCGAACCGTTAGAATTGCGCAAAAGGTGTGCCGGGAAGTCTGGTCGGCATGCGGTTGTGCCGAGGAACCCGTCAGTGGTGTGCACGCCGCTGTTCTGTCGAACGTACGACCGGAAGGTGCACACCGTGATCGCTCAGGTCCGCTCGGAGCTGGCCCGCTATCTCAGAACCGAAACCTTCGGCGGCGCACTGCTTCTCATCGCGGCCGCCGGAGCGCTCATCTGGGTCAACTCGCCGTGGGGCGCGAGCTACACCACCATGGTCGACACCAAGCTCGCGATTCCCGCGCTGCACCTGGATCTCACGCTGGCCGACTGGACCAAGGACGGCCTGCTGGCCATCTTCTTCTTCGTCGCCGGCCTGGAGCTCAAACGCGAACTGGTGGTCGGCGAACTCGCCGACCGCAAACGCGCCACCCTGCCCATCGTGGCGGCCATCGGCGGCGTGGTGATGCCCGCGCTCATCGCCACGGCCGTCGGCTGGGGCGCGGCGGGTATGGACCGCGGCTGGGCCATCCCGGTCGCGACCGATATCGCCTTCGCGCTGGCCGTGCTGGCCATGACCGGATCACGAATCCCGGCCAGCGCCCGCGTATTCCTGCTCAGCCTGGCCGTCGTCGACGATCTGATCGCCATCCTGCTGATCGCGGTGCTGTTCACCACCACCCTGAAAATGCTGTGGCTGCTCATCGCGATCGCCTGCTTCGCGGGCTGGGCCCTGGCCCAGAAGTTCCGGCTCGGCAGCCCGCTCATCTACGTGCCGCTGGGCCTGGTCTCCTGGTATGCCCTGCACGAGGCCGGAATTCACGCCACCCTGGCCGGTGTCGTCTGCGGCCTGCTGACCCGGGTGCGGCCGGACCCGGACGAGGACGAGCACTGCGTGCCCGCCGCCAAGCTCGAGCATTTCTTCCAGCCCATCTCGGCGGCGGTGTGCGTACCCCTGTTCGCGTTGTTCGCCTCCGGCGTGCCGCTGGATTCCAACGTGCTTTCCAAGTTGTTCACCGACCGCCTGGCGCTGGCCATCATCGCCGGTCTGCTGATCGGAAAGACCGTCGGTATCTTCGGATCCAGTTGGCTCGCCGTGCGGTTGGGGATCGCCGAACGCCCCGGTGATCTCGGTTATCGGGACATGTTCGCCCTGTCGGTACTGGGCGCGATCGGCTTCACCGTTAGCCTCTTGGTGGCAGAACTGGCATTGGAAGACGTCGGCGACGGCAGCGAGGCAGAACTCGCAAAAGCGGCGGTGTTGCTCACGTCTTTGGCGGCTTCCCTGGCCGGTTCGGCGCTACTGTTGCGTCGTGGGCGTGCTCACCAGGCACGACGGGACGCGCGAGCGCTGCAAAGTCAAGAGTGACACCGGACAGTACTACCGGGACATGGAGAAGGGTCGAGCAATTGAGCTTCACACAGGGCGGTAACGGCTACGACGGGAACCGCACCCGCACCGTCACCTCGATTCCGTTGTCCGATGTCGACGCCCATCAGGCGGCCACCTTCGGCACCCTGGTGCGCGACGCGACCGAACAGATGTCGACGCTGGTGCGCGCCGAGGTCGAGCTGGCCAAGGCCGAGGTGACCGGTGAGATCAAGAAGGGCCTGCAGGGCAGCGTCTACTTCATCCTGGCGCTGACCATCCTGCTGTTCAGCTCCTTCTTCTTTTTCTTCTTCCTCGCCGAACTGCTGGACGTGTGGCTGTACCGCTGGGCCGCGTTCCTGGTGGTGTTCCTGCTGATGATCGCGGCGGTGGCGGCGTTCGCGCTGTTGGGCTATCTGAAGGTGCGCAAACTGCGCGCGCCCGAGAAGACCATCGAATCGCTGAAGGAGGCGAAGACCCTGCTGCCCAGTGGTTTCGGCCACGGCGACGAGCAGACGATCGACGCCACGGTCGAACTCGGCAAGCCCCGGACCTAGACCTTCGATTACGCTCCTTCGGCGTGTCGTCTAATTCGCAGCCGGATCCCTCCGCAGTCCGCTACGACGGACCGTGGACCCATCGGGATGTGCGCGCCAACGGCATTCGCTTCCACGTGGTCGAGGCCGTCCCCGCCGGGACGGCCTACACCGACCCGGACATGCCCCTGGTCGTGCTGCTGCACGGTTTCGGCGACTTCTGGTGGTCGTGGCGGCATCAGCTCACCGGACTGGCGGCCCGCGGCTTCCGCACGGTCGCGGTGGACCTGCGCGGCTACGGCGACACCGACAAACCACCGCGCGGCTACGACGGCTGGACCCTCGCCGGTGACGTGGCCGGTCTGATCCGCGCGCTCGGCCACACCGAGGCCACCCTGGTCGGTCACGCCGAGGGCGGACTGGTCTGCTGGGCGACCGCGGTGCTGCATCCGCGCGTGGTGCGCTCCATCGCGCTGATCAGCTCCCCGCATCCGGTGGCCCTGAAGCGGGCCGTGCTGCGCGATCAGCGCCAGCGCAAAGCCTGGCTGCCGAGCTTCCTGAACTGCCAGCTGCCGCGGCTGCCGGAGAACCGGCTCACGCGCGACGACGGCATCGAGATCGAACTGCTGCTGCGCGCCCGATGGCCACCGCGTCGGCCGACTCACCGGCCAGCCCGTCCAGATCCTTGATGTCCAGATACACCGAGTCCAGCGCGAACTTCCCGTAGGCCT
>NZ_JBSGBY010000196.1:0-13040 GCF_053601505.1 Nocardia sp. NPDC004722 | reverse complement strand
GAGGAGTCCTGGGCGATGTCGAACCTGCCCGAGGACGTCGCACCCCACCCGGGCACCTTGTCACCGGCGGAGATGTTCCGCCGGGTGGGGCAAGCACCTCGTTGCCGGCGGGGGCGAATGTCTCGGCGCTGAATGATCAGCACACGTTCCTGCGGCTGCCGGGCGGGGCGGACGGCGATGTGCCGGTGGGAAGTGTGGTGCGGCTGGGGCTTTCGCATCCGTGCACCGCTTTCGACAAGTGGCGGCTCATCCCGGTGATCGATGACGCGGAGGCCGGACGGCCGCGGGTCGTCGACTTCCTGCTCACCTTCTTCTGAGCGGGAACATCATGGCCGACTTACTGATTCGCGATATCGACGTGATCGACGGCACGGGGGCAGCGCGGTTCCGCGCCGATGTGCTCGTCGACGGCGGGCGCATTGCCGAGATCGCCGCGCCGGGCACCCTGACCGGGGCGGACCGGATCCTCGACGAGGGCGGGAACCTGGTGCTCACACCGGGATTCATCGATATGCACGCGCATTCCGACCTGCATCTGCTCACCGAGCCCGGGCATTTCCCGAAGCTCAGCCAGGGCATCACCACCGAGGTGCTCGGGCAGGACGGGTTGTCCTACGCGCCGATCGACGAGGCCACGCTGGCCGTCGTGCGCCGCCAGATCGCCGGGTGGAACGGCAATCCCGCCGATCTCGACTTCGACTGGCGCACGGTCGCCGACTACCTGGACCGCCTCGACGCGTCCGGGATCACCCCCAATGCCGCCTATCTGGTGCCGCAGGGCACGCTGCGGCTGATGGTCGTCGGCAGCGAGAAGCGCGCGGCCACCCCGGCGGAGATCCAGCACATGCGGCTGATCCTGCGTCAGGCCCTGACCGAGGGCGCGGTGGGCATGTCCAGCGGGCTCACCTACACGCCCGGAATGTACGCCGACACTTCGGAACTCGCGGCGCTGTGCGAGGTGGTCGCCGAGTTCGGCGGCTTCTACGCCCCGCACACCCGCTCGTACGGGGCGGGCGCACTGGACGCGTACGCCGAGATGATCGAGCTGGCGCGGCGCACCGGCGTCGCCCTGCACCTCACGCACGCCACCATGAACTTCGGCGAGAACCGCGGCCGCGCACCGGAATTGCTGGCGATGATCGATGCCGCGCTGGCCGACGGCTGCGATATCAGCCTCGACACCTACCCGTATCTGCCCGGCTCCACCACGCTGTCGGCGCTGCTGCCCAGCTGGGCCATGTCCGGTGGCCCGGACGCGGCCCTCGGCAGGCTCGCCGATCCGGCGGAGCGTGCGCGCATCGCGGCCGATGTGAATGTCAACGGCTCCGACGGCTGTCACGGCGTGACCGTGGAATGGGAGACCATCCAGATCAGCGGCGTCGCCAACCCGGAGCTCGAACAGTATGTGGGCCGCACGGTCGCCGAGATCGCGGCCGCCGAGACCCGGCCCCCGGTCGAGGTGTTCTTCGACCTGCTGACCCGGGATCAGCTGGCCACCAGCATCCTTCAGCATGTCGGCCACGAGGAGAACGTGCGCGCCATCATGCGCCACTCCCGGCACATGGGTGGCACCGACGCCCTGCTCGCCCCCGCCCGCCCGCACCCCCGCGCCTGGGGCACCTTCCCCCGCTACCTCGGCCACTACACCCGCGAACTCGGTGTGCTGGACCTCGAGGACTGCGTCCACCACTGCACCGGCCGCCCCGCCGCCCGCCTCCGCCTCCCCGACCGCGGCCTCATCCGCCCCGGCTACGCCGCCGACCTGGTCCTGTTCGACCCGGCCACCGTGATCGACACCGCCACCTTCGACGAGCCCAAACAGCAGGCCCACGGCATCCCCTACGTCCTCGTCAACGGCGAATTCGCCTTGGACGCAGGCAAACCCACCGGCATCCGCGCGGGACGCGCGCTGCGCATGGACGCGGCTGCGGGAGCGACCACCAGCACACCCATCGGCTCGCGCGCGTAATCGACGCGCCTGCGGGCCGGGCGAAAGGAGAATCGATGAATTCCGCGGTGGAGGCCATTCTGGCCGATCGCGCGTTGACTGTAGTGCGGGCGCCGGAGATACCGGATGCGGTGGCGTTGGCCGATGCGCTCGCCGGGGCCGGAATCCGGGCGGTGGAACTGACTTTCACCACGCCGGGGGTGCTGGAGTACATCCGCGCGATCGCCAAGTCCGGGGTCGGAGTGATCGGCGCGGGCACGGTACTGACTGCCGAGCAGGCGGAATCCGCCATCGACGCCGGGGCGCAGTTCCTGGTGACGCCGGGCATCAGCGAGCAGGTCGCGGAAGTCGCCGTCCGGCGTGAGATCCCGGTCGTCATGGGCGCTTTCACCCCGTCGGAGGTGATGCGGGCCCTGGAGTTGGGGGCCGCCGCGGTCAAGATCTTCCCTGCCAAGGCGCTGGGGCCCGGCTATCTGAAGGATCTGCGCGGACCGTTCCCGGATGTTCGTCTCATCCCTTCCGGCGGGGTCAACGCCGGTAATGCCGCCGACTTCCTCGCGCACGGGGCGGTCGCGGTCACCGCAGGCACCGATGTCGTCCCGCCGGCCGCGGTCGCCGCGGGTGAATGGTCCGAGATCGCCTCGCGCGCTGCCGCATTCGTTCGCGCGCTCCCCTGATTCAAGCTCTACATCGCACAAAGAAGTGAACTGAGAGGTATCCCATGGGCGCCACCGTGGACTGGCTGCGGACCAGCACGCCGGGACTGCTGCTGCTCTGTGGTGCGGCGATCGCCGTACTGCTGATCGCCATCATCCGATTCAAGCTGGAACCGTTCATCGCCCTGCTGCTCACCGGGCTCGTGCTGGCGCTGGCCGCCGGGCTGCCGGTGTCGCAGATCGTCGGCACCGCGCTGAAATCCGGTGATTCGCTGCTGGAGACCGGATTCGGGTCGATCCTGGGGCATATCGCCGTGATCATCGGCCTGGGCACCGTGCTGGGCGCGATCCTGGAACGATCCGGCGGCGCGGACGTGCTGACCCGCAAACTGCTGGATCTGTTCGGCGAGAAGGGCGCTCCCGTCGCCATGGGCCTGCTCGGGCTCATCTTCGGCATCCCGGTGTTCTTCGATATCGGCATCTTCGTGCTCGCGCCGCTGGTGTACGTGGCGGCCAAGCAGGGCGGACGCTCGCTGGTGCTGTACGCGCTGCCGATGCTGGCGGGCCTGTCGATGACGCACGCGTTCCTGCCGCCGCATCCCGGTCCGGTGTCGTTGGGCGGGCTGCTCGGTGTCAGCCTGGGCTGGCTCATCGTGATGGGATTCGTCTGCGGCATACCGGGATTCGTCGCGGCGGGCATCGTGTGGGGCAGCTGGATCGGCAAGTGGGTGCAGGTCGAGGTGCCCGCCGAATTCCTGATCCGCAAGCAGGACAACGGGTCCGGCGACGACGATTCCGACACGGCCGGCGGCGCCGGTGGTACCGCCACCGCGACCCTGGTCAAGCGCCCGCCCTCGGTCGGCCTGATCGGCGCGATCATCGCGGTGCCGCTGCTGCTGATCCTGGGCGCGACCTTCGGCAGCCAGCTGCTCACCGCGGGCTCGAAACCGTTGCAGGTCTTGACCTTCCTGGGCACGCCCGCCGTGGCCCTGCTGATCACAGTGCTCATCGCCTTCTACGTGCTCGGCATCCGCCGCGGCTCCTCGGTGCAGGAACTCAGCACCGTGACCGCCGAATCGCTGCGCCCGGTCGGCATGCTGCTGCTGGTCGTCGGCGCGGGCGCGTTCTTCGGAAAGGTGATCTCCGCCACCGGAATCGGCACCGCCCTGGCCCACACCATGGCCGCGGCCGGACTCCCGGTGATCGTGCTGGCCTACGTGATCAGCTGCGGCCTGCGCATCGCCCAGGGCTCGGCCACGGTCGCCATCGTCACCACCGGCGGCATCGTCGCCCCCCTCGTCCACGAGCAGGGCTACTCCCAAGTGGCCCTGGCCCTGATCGCCATGGCCATCGCCGCCGGCTCGATCATCCTCAGCCACGTCAACGACGGCGGCTTCTGGATCATCTCGAAGTTCTTCAACCTGACAGTCAAACAAACCCTGCAAACCTGGACGGTCCTCGAAACCGTGCTCTCGGTAGTCAGTTTCGCCGTGGCAGGACTACTGTTCGCGATCCTCGCCTGAGGCACCCGCGCACACCGGGCCTGATATCGGCCGACGATTCGCGCCGCGGCCGGTGGACCCTCGGGTCCACCGCCGCGACGTCGGATACCTCGCGGCACGCGTCGCCGAACACACCGGCGACTGCCTGTGGTCCGCGTTCGTGCCGTCCCCTCGCGGACACCCGGTGTCGCCGTACACGCCCATCGCACGGCCTGCAAAGTGTCCCGACGGAGCGCGCCGCAGGTCAAGGCACGGCCCTGTCCCAATTTGTCCCAGTTGTGTTGCGGTAAGTTAGCCCATGGAACGATCGATTTTCTTCTGTTTCTGGAGGTACTGGTGACTGCTGCTCGCTCTGAGATTGCGGTGTATTTGCGAGAGCGACGTGAGTCGGCCGGCCTGACCCGGGTCGAGCTTTCGCGCAAGGCCGGTATCTCCGAGGGTCTGATCCAGAAGATCGAGCAGGGTACGAGGCAGCCGACCGCCGTCGCGCTCGGTGCGCTGTTCCAGGCACTGGACGTGCCGACGGTTTTCCGGGAGCACGCGGCCACCCTGCTGCAACCCGAACTGGCGAGCTTCGGCGGCGAGATCACGCCGCCGCAGCCCTACGAGCTGGAATTCCAGCGCGGCCTGCCGCACCCGGCGTGCTACCAGACCATGCCCGCGGTCGACCTGGTCGCCGCCAATGACGCGTACTTGCGCGCCTTTCCCGGGCTCGAGGTCGGCGACGTCATCATCGAATGGATGATGTTGGACCCGCGCGCCCGCGAGGTGATGGCCGATTGGGAGCGTGACGCCCACTTCATGGTCTACGGGTTCCGCTACATGGCCCCGGCCATCCATTCCCCCGAACGCATCGCGGCCATCATCGAACGCTGTAGTGCCGCACCGGAATGGGAGCAATTCTGGTCCACGGAGGTGCCGCCGATCGCGACCGATCTGGAGCGGCGGCCGACGCGGGTCCACGAGCCCGAGACCGGTGAGCTGGTGAACTACCACATTCAGGTCTTCAAATTCGAAATGCCGCAACGGCCTTGGTGGATCTACTCGCTGGTGCCCGTCAATTGAGCTGTGTCGGTGGCGAAGTGTTGGCGGTAGCGTTCGGGGGTGGTGGCCATGCGGCGGGTGAAGACGCGGTGGAGGGTTTCGGCGTGGCGGTAGCCGATCTGGCGGGCTATGGCGCTGATGGTGAGGTCGGTGGATTCCAGGAGGCGGCGGGCGGCTTCGACGCGTAGGTCTTCGATGAAAGTTGCCGGTGTGCTGCCGGTTTCGAGGCGGAAGGCGCGGGCGAAGTGGCGTTCGCTCATGCCTGCGCGGGTGGCGAGGGCGGCGATCGTGAGGTCCTCGCCGAGATGGTCGGCGAGCCACTGTTGTACGGCGCGGATGGCGGGGGTGCGGGCGGGTTGGGTGCGTAGCTGGGCGCTGAACTGGGCCTGTCCGCCGGGGCGGCGCGCGAACACCACCAGTAGCCGGGCGACCAGGGCGGCGATCTCGCGGCCGTGATCGTCCTCCACCATGGCAAGCGCCAGATCGACGCCCGCGGACATGCCCGCGGAGGTCCAGCGGTCGCGGTCGCGGACATAGATGCGGTCGGGTTCGACGCTCACTCGCGGGAAGTGTTGCGCCATCAGGTCGGTCGAGGCCCAATGGGTGGTGGCCCGGTAGCCGTCGAGCAGTCCGGCCGCGGCCAGCAACAGCGCGCCCGCGCACACCGAGGAGATGCGGCGCGCCTTGCGGGCCAGGGCGGGGAGTTCGGGCACCACCGCGGCGGCCCCGGGGCCGTCGACCATGCCGCCGACGACGATCAGGGTGTCGAAGTCGTCGCCCGCGGCGATCTCGGCCAGCGAATGCTCGACCCCGATGGTGAGGCCGCCGTCGGCGGTGACGGGGTGACCGCCGACCGTGGCCGTCACCAGTCGATACGGCGGGGTGTCGGTGACGGTGTTCCACAGGGTCAGGCTGTCGGCTCCGGCGGCCGGGCCGCCGCGCGGCACCACCGGCGGCAACAATTCCGGTGGCGTCGCGGCGATGCCGTTGAGAACGGCGAACACGTCCAGTGGCCCGGCCAGTTCGGACATCTGCATGCCCTGGAAGGCGACGAAGACGATGGTGCGTGGCGCGGGCACCTCGCCATCATCGCAGCCGAAGGTGTTGTCCGCCACGGTCAGTGCCTGATCATTCCGTACTGCTGATGGCCTACCGATCCGCGCTGCCGATGACTGACCGATCCGCGCTGCCGATGACTGACCGATCCGCGCTGCCGATGACTGGTCGATCCGCGCGGGCGGTGCCTGGCCAGGCCACGCGGTCAGTTGGTGACCGATCGTGTGGTGCGGTGCGCGGCGTGCCGGTCCAGGAAGGGGATCAGCAGCGCGGCCATCCGCTCCGGGAACTGCGCGTGCGGGTAGTGGCCGCCCCGCTCGACCATGGTCAGCGTGCCCAATCCGGGTTGCAGGGCCGCCACGATTGCCCGGCCTTCCCGCTCCGGTTCCGGGAAGTCGGGATCCTCCGAGCCCATGATCACCAGTGCGGGGCAACGGACTTCGGCCAGTCGCGCATGTGCGTCGGCGGGGGTGGTCTTGCCGGTCTTCATGAATTCGTC
This sequence comes from Nocardia sp. NPDC004722, assembly GCF_053601505.1. Classification (NCBI taxonomy): domain Bacteria; kingdom Bacillati; phylum Actinomycetota; class Actinomycetes; order Mycobacteriales; family Nocardiaceae; genus Nocardia; species Nocardia sp. NPDC004722. The sequence continues at coordinate 6,335 of NZ_JBSGBY010000196.1, read as the reverse complement.
CCAGCGGCCCGGCTGTTGCAGCTGGGCCCGCAATCCGGTCAGGTACTCCTGCTGATCGGCGGGCACGGTCGGATAGGCCACGCCGCCGAGGTAGCCGAACCACAGTCGCGGCGAGCGGAACAGTTGGGTGCCCACGAGTTCGGCCATGCCGCGGCGGTGGCGCGGGTCCGACCACAGCGCGCCGAAGTCGATGCTCTGCTTCAGCGTGAACGGGTCGATCTCGACGATCGCCGACACCAACTCCGGCGCCTCGGCCGCCGCGATGGTGGCCGAGCCGCCCGCCAGCGAATGCCCGACGATCACCGCCGGACCCCCGAAATGCCGGATCACCCCGAGCAGATCGAGCGCCACATCGGTACGGCTGATGGCGGACTTCCCGGTCACCGACGGCCAATCCACGCTGGATTCGCCGTGCCCGCGCATGTCCACATTGACCACCCGATACCCGGCCGCCGCCAGTGGCTCCACCAGATGCCGGAAGTCCGCCCGCCAGGTCCCCATGCCGTGTGCCAGCACCACCAGCGGGCCCGACCCGACCACATCACACGCGATCCGCCCGTGCTCCAACGTCACGTACTCGGTCATTTGCCTTTCCTTCCCAGCGATTTCGTTCCGGCCGCCGCTGCGGCATGCGGATAGTGAACGCCGGAATCCGGCCCGAGCCGAGAGCGCGGGCCGGGATGATCAGCGGTATGGCCGATCGAGTCAGCCGCTGTGGATCCCGGCCAAAAGCGCGCCGGGATGACGGGGGATGGAGGCCGAGTGGCGTGGCGGTGGTTCGAGGCTTGTCAGGACGCGGTCAATGCGGTCGGGGTGCCGAACCAGGTGGTGAGCGCGTCGCGCAGCGCGGGTGCGGCGGTGTCGGGGGCTTCGGCGAGCGTTGCGGCCCAGGCGATGTGGGCGTCGGGGCGGATCAGCAGGGCGTCCGCCGGGGGAGCGTCGGTGGTGGCGGTGTGGATCTCGACGCGGTCGGACCAGGGCTCGGCGATCGTGCGGAGATCCGGGCGGTCGGCCAGGAGCAGCAGGACCGGGCGGGCCGTGCGTGTCAGGTGGGCGATGGTGAGGTCGCCGCGCTCGGTTTTCAGCGGCAGGTCGGGGACGAGGGTTCCGGTGAGGGGGTGCCCGTTCGGGTTGGCGAGGGGGTAGCGCAGTTCGGTGGCGGCGATGAGGGCGGCGAGGCGGTGCAGGGCGGGCTCATCGGTGAGCAGTTCCTGGAACAATTCGCGCAGGGCCTGGGCGGCCGGGTCGTCGCCGCGGCGCAGCGCCACCTGGGCCTGGGTCTGCATCATGATGCGGGTGCCCGCGTAGTGGCGTTCGTCGTGATAGGTGTCCAGCAGGCCCGCCGGTGCGTGACCGCGGATGTCGGCGGCCAGTTTCCAGGCCAGGTTCACCGCGTCCGACATGCCGGCGTTCAGGCCGACGCCGGTCATCGGGAACCCGTGCGCGGCGTCACCGGCCACGAGAACCCTTCCGGCACGGTAGCGTTCGGCCTGTCGGGCCTGGAACTGGTAGCGCGACAGGCGAATCGGATCGGTCAGGGTCAACTCGACGCCGAGGATGCGGCGGATGCTGTCCTGCAACTCGGACAGGGTCATCGGTTCGTTGTCGTCGGTTTCGTCGATCGCGTCCTCGGTGGTCTGGATCATCACCGTGCGGGTGGGGGAGACCCCGCCCATCGCGAACACGCCCTGGTCGGTGCGGGTGAACCCCGGGTCGATGACCTGTCCGGCGACCTCGATGCCGCCGTTGTCCCGCACGGTCACCGTCTCGGGCAGGCTGACCTGGCCCAGCCGGTTGACCTCCGGATAGGTGATGCCCGGGAAGTCGATTCCGGCCAGTGCCCGGGTACCGCTGCGCGCGCCGTCGCAGGCCACCACATAGCGTGCGGTGAGCCGGTATTCACCGTCCGGACCGCCCACCGCGACGGTCGCCGCGGCGTCGCTCTGCTCGACCCCGCGCACCTCGTGCCCGCGCCGCACCTCCGCACCCAGCTCGTGTGCCCAATCATCCAGCAGCCGTTCGAGTTTCGGTTGCGGGATGTGCATCGCCTCCAGCGGCGAGTCCGCCAGCGGGCTGAAGTCCACCTGCATGCCGCCGAACGGAATCGCCACCAGCGCGGTGGCGGCCTGGCCGATCGCCTCGAGCCTGTGCGCCAGACCCCGATAGCGCAGCATCTGGATGATCTGACCGCTGAGACCGTTGGCCTTCGGCACGGTCCGCAACTGCGGCGATCGTTCCAGGACCACCGGTCGCACCCCGGCCAGCCGCAGTTCGGCCGCCAGCATCAGTCCCGTCGGCCCCGCACCGACAATGATCACGTCGGTATCGAATTCAGGCACTCGCACACTCCGTTTCGCAGTTTCCGGCTTCGGCGAGCAATACTGCGGTATCACCGGGGTCTTGCCGCAAGCCCCGGGGTGCGATATACGTTGAAGAGGGAAAGGATTCGAGATCCTTTCCCCTTTTTGTCGATGCGTCGAGGGTTGTCAGGCGGTCCGGGACAGCACGGCGATCGGGAAACGCCGCGGGCTCAGGGCCCGGTAGGTGTCGAAATGTGCGTACGCGGCGGTCAGGGTGCGCCAATGGGTTTCGTATTCGGCGTCGTCGGTGACGATGCGCACCGTGACCGGGAACGTGTCGCGGCCGACGCGGACCGTGGCGGTGTCGACGGCGGCGAGGTTCTTCCACCAGTTCGGGGTGCCGGGATTGCCGCCGTTGGAGCCGCAGACCAGCAGGTCGTCGCCGGACCAGACCTGCATCAGCATGACCGGGCGGGGGACGCCGGATTTGCGGCCGGGCACGGTCAATTCGAGGACCGGGTCGCCGAAGAGGGTGGTGAAGCGGGTGCCGCCGAAGCGTTCGTAGAGGCGGCGGTGCAGGCGGCCGTAGAAGCGGGTCACCGGGGCCATATATGTGCTGGAGTAGTGGTTGAAGCGGCCCGCGAGGGTGAGCCGGGTGGAATCGGTGGTGGACATGGGAATTCCCCTCGGGTGGGCGGCCGTGACGAAGCTGACTGTACATGGTGTCCAGTCAGTGAACGGGAGGGCTTGTCCTCGTCGGTGTCCGCCGATCCGGTTCGTGGTTAGGCTTCGGATATGACCGTAGGTGCGCGGACCGGTCCGGTGGACGAGGTGGACGCTTTCGACGAGCTGCGGCCCTTGCTGTTCACCATCGCCTACGAGCTGCTCGGCAGTGCCGCCGACGCTGAGGATGTGTTGCAGGACAGCTATCTTCGCTGGCGCGAGACCGATCACTCGCAGGTGCGTCACACCCGCGCCTATCTCACCCAGATCGTCACCCGTCAGGCGCTCAATCATCTGCGCACGGTGCGGCGTCGCCGCGAGGAGTATGTCGGCAGCTGGCTGCCCGAACCCATCCGCACCGACTCCGATGCGAGTCGCGATGTGCTGCTGGCGGAATCGGTGTCCATGGCGATGCTGCTGGTGCTGGAGACCCTCGGCCCGACCGAGCGCGCGGTGTTCGTGCTGTCGGAGGTGTTCGGCCACAGCCTGGTCGAGATCGCCGCGATGGTCGGCAAATCCGATGCGACGGTCCGGCAGATCGCGCACCGCGCCCGCGCGCACGTGCGCGAGCGCCGCAAACGCTTCGAGCCGGACTCCGAGACCAGCCGCGCGGTGATCGGCACCTTCCTGCAGGCCGTGCGGAACGGCGACGAGCAGGCCCTGATGGATGTCCTGGCCCCCGATATCGTGCAGATCTCCGATGGCGGCGGCAAGGTCACCGCGGCCCGGCGGCCGATGCTCGGCGCGCGGAAGGTCGCCGCATATCTGTTCGGGCTGGCGCGAATGGGCGTGGCGGACATGCGCATCGAGTTCGGCACCTACAACGCGCTGCCCGCGCTGCTGCTGTTCGGCCCGGACGGGCTCGACACCGTCCTGCTGATCGAGGTGGCCGGAGACAAGATCACCTCGATGTACGCGGTTCGCAATCCCGACAAGCTGCACTCGGCCGAGCTGACCCGGACACTGGAGCGCTGACTACGCTTCCAGCAGCCGCTGAATCGTTGCGTAACTGGGGATCTCGCCGGTCAACCCATGTCCGTGGGCGACCGATTCGGCGGTGTGCACCGCGGCCGCCAACGCCGCGCGATACAGCAGTGACCCGGTGCTGACCCGCCGCACCCCGAGCTCTGCCAGCTCCGCGACGGCCGGACCGGCGGGGGAGAACAGCACGTTCAACGGCGCGGTCAATGCCGTTGTGAGAGCGCGAATCCCGTCGGGATCGGTGACTCCGGGCACGAAAATGCCGTCCGCACCGCACTTCTCGTAGTGCAGCACGCGATCGAGAGTGGAATCGGTGTCGACGTCCAGCCAGTGGGTATCGGTGCGGGCGTTGACGAACACCTCCGGGACCCGCGCCTTCACGGCCGCGATCAGCGCGCCGTGCGCCTCGGCCGAGGCCAGGGCCGTATTGGATCGGCTGTCCTCCAGGTTGATTCCCGCGATCCCGGCGGCGGCCAGTTCGGCGCAGAACTCCGCCACCTCGCCCGGATCGTCGCTGAATCCACCCTCCACGTCCACCGTCACCGGGACCGGCAGCCGCCCGAGTCGCCGTGCCAGCGACAGGGTTTCGTCGCGTGTCGCGGCCGTCCCGTCGGGCAGCCCCGCCGCGGCGGCCACCCCGAGGCTGGTGGTGCCCAGCGCCGGGAATCCGGCCTCGGCCAGCATGGCCGCCGACCCGAAATCCCAGGCGTTGGGCAGGACCAGCGGCTTGTCACCGTGGTGGAGACGGCGGAAGAGCTCGGTCTTCGTCATCTCGCCATTGTGCTACCGGGCCCGGAAGGTCAGTTCACGCAGGGGATCTTCGACCCGATGGTGGTGGTGACCGGCTTGCCGGGATCGGGTGCGTCCGAGGCGGCCGCGTCCGAGGTCGCCGCACTCGTCGACGACCCGCCCGGGGTCGTGGTCGGAGTGGTGGTGGCCGTGGTCGGATCGAGGCTGGTGATATCGAGATCGCTGCCCACGACCAGCTTCACGTGCCCCGACGACAGCTGCGACGACGGGCTGACCGGAATGCCGCCGAACATCTCCGAGAGCGACTTGGCGTCGGTGTCCGCGCCGGTGCCGTAGTAGATGGTCGAGGTGGTGCCGTCCGCGTAGGTGGCGTTGCTGACGTCGCCGGCCGGGAATCCCTTGGCGGTCAGCAACTTCGACACCTTGGCGGCCTGACCCGGGGTGCCGCTGGCATTGGCCACGTCCAGCGTCGAGGTCGGCGTGGTGGCCGGGGCAGCGGGCGCGGCCGGGGTGGAGACCCCGAACGCGTCGCGGACCGTCTTCTTGATGGCCACCGGATCGATGACGTTCACGTCCTGGCCGTCGACGTTGTCGTAGCGCAGCACCGGCAGCGTGCGGAACTCCACCGACGGCGATTCCGCGCGGCCCAGCGTGGTGGCGAAGTCGGTCAGGTTCCAGCCGTCCGAGAGCACCACGTCCTTGTGCGCCGCGTCCATCAGCGACTTGAGGCGACCCGGATTGGCCAGCGTGCCCGAACTCTTCATGGAGTTGGCGACCGAGGTGAGGAACGCCTGCTGCCGGTGGGTGCGGTCGAGGTCGCCGTTCTCGAGCCCGTGCCGCTGCCGCACGAACGCCAGCGCGTCGGAGCCGTCCAGATGCTGCGGCCCGGCGGGGAACTGCGCGCCGGAGTAGTAGCTGTCGTCCACGGCATGGTTGAGGCACACGTCGACGCCGCCGAGCGCGGTCGCCAGATCGTAGAAGCCCGCGAGGGAGATCTCCGCGAACCGGTTGATCGGCACGCCTGTGAGGGCTTTCACAGTCTGAACGATGCTGGCACGGCCCGCTTCCCGGCCCTGGCGCTCCAGTTCCGGGCCGTCGGCCATGCCCTTGGCCTTGAGCTTCTCCTCGACGTAGTACTTCTTGAGGCCGTAGGACTCCTTGATCTTGGCGTGGTCGTAGCCGGGGATGCCCTGCACCGGCACGTAGTCGTCACGCGGGATCGAGAAGGCGATTATGTGCTTGAGATCCTTCGGAATGTGCACCAGGATCAGCGAATTGGCGTTGTAGCCGCCCTCGGAGCCGTCGCCGGCGTGCAGCTGGTCGAGGATCTCCTTGGGTAGGTCGTTGCCGTTCAGGTCTTTTCGGGTGTCCAGACCGATCAGCAGCATATTGATGTCGCCGTCGAGATTGACGTCCTCGGGCGCGATCGCGCCCGAACGCACGAAGCCCGCGTCGAAATCCATGCGGCCGTACCAGACCAGGCCGGTGACGCCCATCACGGCGGTGGCGACGAGCGCGGTGAGGCCGCGCCCGGCCAGGCGTAGCCGCTTGTCCCGCTCGCGCTGCGCGGGGGTGCGCTCG
>NZ_JBSGBY010000195.1:0-13068 GCF_053601505.1 Nocardia sp. NPDC004722 | reverse complement strand
TCTCGTTCTCGTCGTGGGCCTTCACCTTCGAGGTGGTGCGGATGATCTTGCCGTAAAGCTTGTGCTTCACGCGATCTTCCAGCTCGACCACGATGGTCTTGGTCATCTTGTCGGAAACGACGTAGCCGATGCGCACCTTGCGCGAGCCACGCTCTTCCTGCTTGGCCGGCGTCTTGGCCGGGCCCTTTACGTCGCTCATGCGGCGTCTCCCTTGCCTTCAGGACCGGAGGCCAGGCCGAGCTCGCGCTCGCGCATGACCGTGTAGATGCGCGCGATCTCGTGGCGGACCACACGCAGGCGACGGTTGTTGGTCAGCTGACCGGTCGCCATCTGGAAGCGCAGGTTGAACAGCTCTTCCTTGGATTCGCGCAGCTTCGCGACGAGGGCCTCGTTGTCGAGCTCGCGGAGCTCTGCGGCCGGATTGGCGGTAGCCATCAGAACTGCTCCTCTCGGGTCACGATGCGGCACTTCATCGGGAGCTTGTGCATCGCGCGGCGCAGGGCCTCGCGAGCGATCTCCTCGGTCGGGTAGGACAGTTCGAACATCACCCGTCCCGGCTTGACGTTCGCGATCCACCACTCGGGCGAACCCTTACCGGAACCCATGCGGGTTTCGGCCGGCTTCTTGGTGATCGGACGGTCCGGGTAGATGTTGATCCAGACCTTGCCGCCACGCTTGATGTGGCGGGTCATCGCGATACGAGCGGACTCGATCTGACGGTTCGTCACGTAGGCCGGCTCCAGCGCCTGGATACCGTACTCGCCGAACGACACCGCGGTGCCGCCCTTCGACATACCCGAACGCTTGGGGTGGTGCTGCTTACGGTGCTTGACCTTGCGGGGCATCAACATAGGTCAGCCCTCCTGGTTTTCTGCCGGCGCCTCCGCGACCGCAGTCGCGGCACGGCCGGCCTCAGTGCTGGTCGCGGTGGTGCCCTGGGCACCGCTGCGACGGGGACGGCTCGGACGCTCGCGACGCGGGCGATCGTCACGATCACGGTCACGGCCGGACGGGGCCACGGCGGTGACCTCGCGCTTGCCGCCGACGATGTCGCCCTTGTAGATCCAGACCTTCACGCCGATGCGGCCGAAGGTGGTCTTCGCCTCGTACAGGCCGTAGTCGATGTCGGCGCGCAGCGTGTGCAGCGGCACGCGACCCTCACGGTAGAACTCCGAGCGCGACATTTCCGCGCCGCCGAGACGGCCGGAGCACTGCACACGGATGCCCTTGACGTTCGGCGAACGCATGGCCGACTGGATGGCCTTGCGCATCGCGCGACGGAACGCCACACGGTTGGACAGCTGCTCGGCCACACCCTGAGCAACCAGCTGCGCATCCGACTCGGGGTTCTTGACCTCGAGGATGTTCAGCTGAACCTGCTTCTTGGTGAGCTTCTCCAGCTCGGCGCGAATGCGGTCGGCCTCGGCGCCACGACGGCCGATCACGATGCCCGGACGCGCGGTGTGGATGTCCACACGCACGCGGTCACGGGTGCGCTCGATCTCGACCTTCGAGATGCCGGCCCGCTCCATGCCGGTGGCGAGGAGCTTGCGGATCGCGACGTCTTCCTTCACGTAGTCCGCGTACTGCTTGTCCGCGTACCAACGCGACTTCCAGTCGGTGGTGATACCGAGGCGGAAGCCATGGGGATTGATCTTCTGTCCCATTTACTTTGCCCCTCCCTTCCGGCGGCTACGAGTGGCAGCGCCGGCGGTGGGCACGCTCTCGACCTCGATGGTGATGTGGCTGGTGCGCTTGCGGATCCGGAACGCGCGGCCCTGGGCCCGCGGCTGGAAACGCTTCATGGTGGCGCCCTCGTCGACGTAAGCCGTCGAGATCACCAGGGTGGCCGGGTTGAGGCCGAGGTTGTTCTCGGCGTTGGCGGCCGCCGAGGCGACAACCTTCGCAACCGGCTCGCTCGCGGCCTGGGGCGCGAACTTCAGGATGTTCAGCGCGTCCTCGACACGACGGCCACGGACCATGTCCACGACGCGACGAGCCTTCATCGGCGTCACGCGGACGTGCTTGGCGGTCGCGCGCGCGGTCGGGTTCTGAGTTTCAGTGCTCATCGCCGCTTGCTCTTCCGATCTTCCTTGACGTGGCTCTTGAACGTGCGAGTCGGCGCGAATTCACCGAGCTTGTGTCCAACCATGTTCTCCGACACGAACACCGGCACGTGCTTGCGGCCATCGTGGACCGAGAACGTGTGACCGATGAAGTCCGGGATGATGGTGGAACGACGCGACCAGGTCTTGATGACCTGCTTCGTGCCCTTCTCGTTCTGAACGTCCACCTTCTTGAGGAGGTGTCCGTCGACGAACGGGCCCTTCTTCAGGCTACGTGGCATCTTTAACCTCCTCCTTAACGCTTCTTGCCGCGGCGGCGGACGATGAGCTTGTCACTGGGACGGTTGGGCTTGCGGGTGCGGCCCTCGGGCTTGCCCCACGGGGAGACCGGGTGGCGACCACCGGAGGTCTTACCCTCACCACCACCGTGCGGGTGGTCGACCGGGTTCATGACGACACCACGGACGGTCGGGCGAACGCCCTTCCACCGCATACGGCCGGCCTTGCCCCAGTTGATGTTCGACTGCTCGGCGTTGCCGACCTCGCCGATGGTGGCGCGGCAGCGCACATCGACGCGACGGATCTCACCGGAGGGCATACGCAGGACGGCGTAGGCGCCTTCCTTACCCAGCAGCTGGATCGACATGCCGGCGGCGCGAGCCAGCTTGGCGCCACCGCCCGGACGCAGCTCCACCGCGTGAATCGTGGTACCGGTCGGGATCGAGCGCAGCGGCAGGTTGTTGCCGGGCTTGATGTCCGCGCCGGGGCCGGACTCGATCTTCGTGCCCTGGGCGATGCCCTTGGGCGCGATGATGTAGCGCTTCTCGCCATCGGCGAAGTGCAGCAGCGCGATGTTGGCGGTGCGGTTCGGGTCGTACTCGATGTGAGCGACCTTGGCCGGCACGCCGTCCTTGTCCAGGCGACGGAAGTCGATCAGACGGTAGGCACGCTTGTGGCCACCACCCTTGTGACGAGTGGTGATGCGACCCTGCGCGTTACGGCCACCGGTCTTGGTGAGCGGACGCAGCAGCGACTTCTCGGGGGTCGAGCGGGTGATCTCGGCGAAATCCGAGACCGAGGCACCGCGGCGACCCGGGGTTGTCGGCTTGTACTTACGAATTGCCATGAGTTCTTCTGCCTTTCTGAAGTCCCCGCCGCTTACGCGACCGGGCCTCCGAAGATCTCGATGGGCTTGCTGTCGGCCGAGATGGTCACGAGCGCGCGCTTGGTGTCCTTGCGCTTGCCGTAGCCGAAGCGGGTCCGCTTGCGCTTGCCCTGACGGTTGGCGGTGTTGACGCTGGTGACCTTGACACCGAAAACCTTCTCAACGGCAATCTTGATCTGCGTCTTGTTCGAATCCGGGTGCACCAGGAAGGTGTAGGTGCCGTCCTCGATCAGTCCGTAGGACTTCTCGGAGATCACCGGCGCGAGCAGGATGTCGCGGGGGTCGGCGATGGTGGTCACTTGCTCTCCTCCTGTGCAGCTTCGGCGGGGCCGTGCACGAAGGCGTTGAGCGCCTCGACCGAGAACACGATTTCGTCGCTCTTGAGAACGTCGTAGGTGTTCAGCTGGTCCGGGGCGATCGGGTGCACGCCCTGCAGGTTCGCCACGCTCTTCCACGCGGTGACATCTTCACGGCCGACGACGACCAGGATGTTCTTCCGCTCCGACAGCTCGGCGAGGAAGGACTTGGCCGACTTGGTCGACGGGGTCTGACCCGCCACCAGCTCGGTGATCACGTGGATGCGCTCGTTGCGAGCCCGGTCCGACAGAGCGCCACGCAGCGCGGCGACCTTCATCTTCTTGGGCAGGCGCTGGGTGTAGTCACGCGGCTGCGGGCCGTGGACGGTGCCACCGCCGGCGAACTGCGGCGCACGGGTCGAACCCTGGCGCGCGCGGCCGGTGCCCTTCTGGCGGTACGGCTTCTTGCCACCGCCGCGGACCATGCCGCGGGTCTTGGTGGCGTGCGTGCCCTGGCGAGCCGCGGCCTGCTGGGCCACGACGACCTGGTGCATCAGCGCGATGTTCGCGGTGACGTCGAAGATCTCCGCGGGGAGCTCGACGGTGCCCTCGGTCTTGCCGCCGGCGGCCTTGACCGTGAGCGTCAGATTGGTCTTGGTCTCGGTGCTCATGCCCGGGCACCACCCTTCACTGCACTCTTGACGATCACGATGCCGCCGGTGCGGCCCGGGATCGCGCCCTTGATCAGCAGCAGGCCGTTCTCGGCGTCCACCTTGTGGACCGAGAGGTTCTGCGTGGTGACGCGGTCGTTACCCATACGGCCCGACATGCGCATGCCCTTGAAGACACGGCCCGGGGTGGAGCAACCACCGATGGAGCCCGGACGACGGTGCACAGCCTGCGCACCGTGCGAGGCACCCTGGCCACGGAAACCGTGACGCTTCATGGTGCCCGCGAAGCCCTTGCCCTTGGAGGTGCCGGTCACGTCGACGTAGCTGCCCTCTTCGAAGGCATCCGCGTTGATCTCCTGGCCGACCTCGAAGGCGGCGGCGTCGGCGACGCGCAGCTCGGCGATGTGGCGGCGAGGGGTGACACCGGCCTTGGAGAACTGGCCGGAGACCGGCTTGCTCACCTTGCGGGGGTCGATGGCGCCGTAGGCGACCTGGATGGCGGCGTAGCCGTCGCGCTCCTGGGTACGGATCTGCGTAACGACGTTCGGGCCCGCCTTGACGACGGTCACGGGAACGACGCGGTTCTTTTCGTCGAAGACCTGGGTCATGCCGAGCTTGGTGCCCAGGATGCCCGCGGCCGGACGAGTCTTGTTGTCAGTCATATTCGAAGTCCCCGTCACTGAATGTTGACGTCGACGCTGGCCGGCAGGTCGATGCGCATCAGGGCATCAACCGTCTTCGGCGTCGGGTCGAGGATGTCGATAAGCCGCTTGTGCGTACGCATCTCGAAGTGCTCGCGCGAGTCCTTGTACTTGTGCGGCGACCGGATGACGCAGTAGATGTTCTTCTCGGTGGGCAACGGCACCGGGCCGACGACGCGGGCACCGGTACGGGTCACCGTCTCGACGATCTTGCGCGCAGACGCGTCGATCGCCTCATGGTCGTAGGCCTTGAGCCTGATGCGGATCTTCTGTCCCGCCACGCTGAGTGTCCTTTTCTCCGCTTACGTTGTGGCCCAAGAGGTTTCCCTCTCGTACCACCCTCATTTGCACTGCCCGAACACACGAAGACGCATCAGCCACCACACGACCGGCCCACCTGGGGCCCGATCCATCGCCGCTGTTCATCTGTCATGGTTCATCCGGTCCACGCGGTCGGGCGTGTCGCTCCGCCGCTCATTCCTCGGCCCGGACCAAAATCCTGTAAGCCTCGGAACATTGTTCCGGACGCACCCACGCCGTACTCCAGCGGGGTGCAAAATTGGGTCTTGCTCGCCCACTACCAGCGCCGATCCAACGGAAAAGACGCAACCCGGTGTGGGCAACCCGAACAGTATGCCTCGAGCCATGGGGGCAGTTCAAATCGCCCCCTCCCCCCGCCTCGCTCGCGATGGCGCTGGTCACACCGGGTGGGCAGAGATCGGACAGACCAGACATAAAGCAATGGCCGGTGCGGGACAGGATCCACGCACCGGCCATCTCAGCTCATGATCAGTCGCGATAGTGCTGGACGTAGTACTCCCAGCCGCCGAGGTCCTCGACCAAGAGGAAGTTGCCGCCGCGATACACGGCCGGGTCGACCACGACGAGACTGACCTGCCCGCCGGGAGTGTCCGCGGCCTCGCCGACGGTCAGCGACATGGTCGGGTAGACCTGGCCGTCGCCCAACCCCATCTCCGAGAAGTACGGATCGAGCGCGATCCGGTTGTGCGCCTGGTTGATCTGGGTGATCGCGGCGGGAATCCAACTGTTGGCCAGCGCTACGGTCTCGTCGTGATTGAGATCCACGCCCGCGATGACGCCATCGCCCTGGTTGATGTACGGCGTGAAAGCAGCGGCCGATCCAGCCGACATGGTCGCGGCGGCCCCAGCCCCCGCGAGTGCGATGCCAACCGTGGCCACCGCGGTGCGAATACGCATGATTTCGAGAACTCCAGTTTCGAACTGCCGACAGACATGAGGTCGGCGCTCAGTCACACCCCCCGGCGCAACCCATCCAGCTAACAACCAACCACCCGGTTTCGCGCGCCGAATCAACCCACTTACCGATACACCGACCTATTCACCCGATGTCCGGCGTGCGCGAATCCGGCGCACGAAGCGGTAGGTGATCCAGACCAAGAGCGCGAAGGCGATACAGCCGATTCCGAAGTCCACCGGCCAGCGCAGCGAGTCGGTGATCGCGGCCTCGGGGGTCGCGCGCACGGCCAACTCCGCGCCCGCCGGATAACGCTCGCCGACGCCGTGCAACAGACCCGAGCCCTGAACACCGTCGTGGAGCTGCCAGGCGCCATTGCAGTAGAAGGTGGAATTGCCGCGATAGGAGGTGCTCCAGCAGTCGTGAACCCGCGCGGCGACACGGTCGCCGGTGAAATAGACCACCACCTTGCCGAAGTAGCCGGGGATCAGCAGGCTCAACGCGACCAGCGCGAACACGCCGACCATCCGGAACCGGGTTCGATACGGCTCGGCGATCCGCCACGGCTGCCTGCCGCGTTTCGCGTGCTTGGACACGTTCGGCACTGTGCCACCCCCACTCGGCGAGATCGGCGGCGCCACACCCGCACCGAACTTACTTTCAAGTAAGATAGCCGCCATGGGTAAAGAGACCGCTACGTATCGCGGGTGGAAGAAGCTCCCCGACAACCGGATCGGGCACACGTTGTTCTCCCTCGGAATGGTGGCCCGGGTGCCGTATTTCGGGACCGTGCTGCCGAGCGTGGTGCGGCTGGAACCGGGCCTGTGCGAGGTGACCGCCCCCAAGTGGTTCGGCATCCACAACCACCTGGGCACCTTCCACGCGATCGCGGCCTGCAACCTGGCCGAGGTGGCAATGGGCATGCTGTCGGAAGCGACCGTCCCCGACACCCACCGCTGGATCCCCAAGGCCATGAACGTCCAATACCTCGCCAAGGCCAACTCGAGCCTCCGCGCGGTGGCGAAGCTCCCCGAGGTCCCCGATTTCGCCACCATCACCGAGGGCCAGAACCTGGTGGTCCCGGTCTCCATCTTCGACAAATCCGGCCTCGAGGTAGTCCACGCCGACATCACCACCTGGGTCACGCCCAAGTAGCGACGGTCAACCTGCCCGGATCTCGGTGGGGTCCGGGCTGTTCGGTTTCATCCCCGACTCCGGGAAGCAGGGCGAACTGCCGATTATGCTCAGCGAGCCGTCACCCTTTCCGGCGTCGGACAGCTGCAGCCCGTAGCCTTCGGCTGCCTTGACCGTGTAGGACATCCGGTCGGAAGTCGTTGCCTGCCAGCCCTTCTCATTCCAGACCGCAGTGATCCGATCGAAATACTCCCGGGTGCCACCCGCGGGAACGCCGGTCACCCAGTACGCGATGCGGGCGTAGTGCGGCCCTTCGGTCTGCGTATTCCCTTCCCAGCACGGCACTGTCAGCGGATACGGTTCAAACTGGGCGAGACCGGGATCGGCGGGGGTCTTGGACAGCGCGATGCCGGGAGGCAGGCCGCGCAGCGTCTCCGTCATCAGCCCGACCACCCGGTTCTGCGCACCCGCGACAGTCAGCGACTCATCCACACGCGGCCCCGCGTGTCCGCCCGAAGCACAGCCCGCCGCAGCAACAGCGGTCAGCAATACGACGACCCGATGCCGGATCCTCAATCGCGAATCCTTTCCCGTTCGGCCCGGTCGGAGCGGTACCGACCGTGCGGTCACACGAACTGTGGAGTGACTCACCAGCCGACGCCTAGGGACCTCACAGTTACCGTAAATAGCGTTGCGGCCATGACATCTTCAACACACGCAACAGGTGGTTCCGAACCTCTTTCTGGGCGGCGTCGGCACGGCAAGCTGGTCCGTACCGTCGCCGGTGTCGCGCTGGCCCTGACCGCCACGCTGGGGTTGGCGGCTTGCGGGTCTAGTGATCATTCGAGTCAGGCTGGCAATCATGAGCAGGGGCCGGGGGATCGCAAGGGGGGTGGGAGAGGGGTTGGGGGGAAGATTGCTAGTGAGGGGTCTGGGTCTTGGGTGATCACCAAGCAGGATGGGAGTAGCGAGACTGTCGCTATTTCGGCGACTACGGAGTTCGGGTCGAAGGCTAAGAGTGAGACGGCGGCGCAGTTCGTGGTGGGGGATCAGGTGATGGTGCAGGGGCAGGAGTCCAATGGGACCATTGCCGCTACCCGCATCATTCATGCGCGGGAGCGGGGGAATGGGACGCCGGGGGCTACGCCGCCGAGTTCGGGGAGTGCGGCGCCGTCGGCTACGCCGACCAAGTGAGTTCGGAACTAGATCAGAAAGCTATTGCGGTCGGCAAGTCTGTTGTCTCGCAACGGACTTGCCGATATCACTTACCGACCGGGGTGCCGAGGAACATGGCTACGGCGATGATGCCCAGGACGATCGGGACGATGGCCAGGACGATGCGCAGGACCATCGGGGACCAGTAGGCGGGTAGCCACTGCACGACCGTCGCGATCACCGCGGACGCGGCCAGGGCCTCGGCGACGTCGAGGTGGTGGAAGGTCTCCGGGCAGGAGTCGGGGCCGTTGCAGGAGTCGGTGGCAAAGGCGCTGAGCACCATGGCTCCGAAGCAGATCATCATGATCACCACCGACAGGCAGGTGGAGATCGTGGCGGGCAGCCACCAGTAGCGGTGGCGGTCGTCGCGGGGGATGTGGCCGGGACGCATGGGTGGTGGCAGGGGTGCTCCGAATTGATTCATCGATGCCTCCTACCTGGTCCGCGGCCGGTGGACTTGCCGGAATCCTACTGGCCGGGTGCGAAGTCGGAGTCGGCCTGGCGTGGTGCGGGGCCGGCTGTTTGAATGCGAAGTATGAGTGGCCGAGAGGTCGGCAGGGCCGCCGACGTATGTGTGGTGGGGCTCGGTCCCACGGGGCGGGCGTTGGCGCATCGCGCCATGGCGGCGGGGTTGCGCGTGGTCGCGATCGATCCGCGGCCGACGCGGTTGTGGGCGCCCACCTACTCGTGCTGGGTGGACGAGCTTCCGGAGTGGTTGGGGCACAGCGCGATTGCCAGCCGGATCGACGCGCCGATGGTGTGGACGACCGCCGAGCATCGCATTCCGCGCCCTTACTGCGTGCTGTCCAAGCAGGGCCTGTTCGACGCGCTGCCGCTGGATGACGCGACGGTGATCACCGGCCGCGCCCGCATTGTCGAGGCGCATCGGGTGGAGTTGGCCGACGGCACCGAGGTGCGCGCGGCGACGGTGTTCGACACCCGCGGCCAGGCCGCCCCGGCCGCGCGCCGGACCGCCAGCGCGCACGGCATTTTCGTGGACGAGGACATCGCCGCGCCCATGGTGACCGCGGGCGAGGGCCTGCTGCTGGATTGGCGCGACGAGAACGGCGCGGGCCCGGACGAGCCGCCGTCGTTCCTGTACTCGGTGCCGCTCGGCGACGGCACGGTGATCTTCGAGGAGACGAGTCTCGGCCTGCGCGGCGGCATGCCGCAGCACGAGTTGCGCCGCCGCACGCTGAATCGGCTGGCCGCGCACGGGATTCGGCTGCGCGGCGACGAGCCGACCGAGGCCGCGCACTATCCGCTCGACGCGCGACCGCCGCAGGCCGGGCGCGGCGAGGTGATCCCGTTCGGTTCGCGCGGCGGCATGATGCACCCGATCACCGGCTACTGCGTAGCGGATTCGCTGTCGCTGGTGGATACGGCGATCGACGCGGTCCAGCGCGGCACCGACCCGGTCGAGGCGCTGTGGCCGCGGCAGGCCCGGCTGGTGCACTGGATGCGCATGCGCGGCGTGTACGGTCTGGGCCGCCTGACGACCGCCCAGTCCAAGGCCATGTTCGACGCCTTCTTCACCCGCCCGCCCCGCCAGCAGCGCGCCCTGCTGTCCGCGCACGCCGACTACACCGCGCTCGGCACCGCCCTGTTCATGACGGTCGCCACCACCTACCCGTTCCGCTGGCGCTACGACCTGGTCGGCTGGCGGAACCGGAACCGCTGGCTGGGTTGGGATTACGGGCAGCCACGCTCGGAGGCCGACCTGCTGCTACCCGAGGACACGCACTCCTGACTCACACCCAGTTCTCGATCCAGTACTTCCAGATGATCGAGGCGTAGGCGGCCAGCGGCGGGACCTTGATATCGGTGCCCGCGAGGGCGGCCGCGGTGTGGCGGGAGTCGAAGCGGCAGGCGAATTCGGTGTCCTCGATGACGTCCATGGGGATGCCGATCTGACGCAGCGCCCACCCCATCCCGGGCACCCGCAGGGTGACGTCGAGGGTCGGTTTGGGCATGACCTCGATCAGGTGCGGCGCGCCCGCCTCGTCGGCGAAGAGGTTGAACACCTCGGCCACGCTCTGCTCGCGCGGATCGACCAGGTGATAGGTGGAGGGCCCGTCGCCGGGCCGGTGCGCGATGTGGTCGAGGGCGCGGGCCACGTAATCGACCGGGACCATATTGGTTTCACCGAGTTTGGGCGCCACCACCGGCAGGATGCGCGGCAGCTGCGCGGCCATGCGCAGCAGCCGGAAGAAGTAGTAGGGCCCGTCGATGCGGTCGATCTCGCCGGTGCGGGAGTCGCCGATGACGATGGCGGGCCGGTAGATCCGCCACGGCACGCCGGTCTGTTCGCGCACATCCTGTTCGCCCCGCAGCATGGCGCGCTGGTACGGCGTGGGCAGCAGTTGGCCGACGTCGGTCATGTCCTCGGTGAACAGCCCCTCCCACGCCCCGGCGATCCGCGCGGTCGAAACGTGGTGCAGCCGTCCGGCTTCCAGCGCGGCCGCGAGCTCGGCGACTCGCCGGGTGCCGCCGCCCGCGCCGGTCGCGTCGAAGCCCCCGGCCAGGTGGAAGACGTGGTCGATCGAACCGCGCTGTGCGGCAATCCAGCTGGAGTCGATGCCGAGCCCGGGCGCGGCGAGGTCGCCGCGCACCGGGCGCACCCGATCTCTGGCGTCCCATTCGCGCAGGCAGCGGTTGAACCGCAGCACGGAGTCCTCGCCGGGACGCACCAGTACGTGGACGTCCGCGCCACGTTTCAGGAGTTCCGGTACCAGTTTTCGACCGATGAACCCGGTTGCCCCGGTAACCAGGTAAGCCATGGGGCCAACCTTAACGTGACGCGGACCACACTCCGCGCCAGGCTCTACGCGCCGGTCTCGGCCGCCCGCCGGTAGCCGCGGATCGCCGGGTAGGCGAACACCACGATCATGCCGATCACCCACGCCAGCGTCTTCCACAGCGGTGTCGCAATGGGGCCGCTGAGCGACAGTCCGCGCATGGCGTCGATGGCGGTGCTCATGGGCTGGTTCTCCACCGTCGCCTGCAGCCAGGTCGGATAGGCGAACACCGGCACGAAGCCGGAGTTGAAGAACATCAGCAGGGTGTTGAACAGGCTGACGATCGATACCAGCAGGATGCCCTCGGTGAGCGTGGCGAGCGCGGTCACCAGCACCGCGAACCCGATCGCGAACAGCACCGGAATGCTCAGCATCGCAATCGAAGCCGCGAACCCATTCCAGAACCGGAAGCCCAGCGCGACACCCACCACCAGCACGAACAGTGAGGTGACGATGACGCGGACGGCCTCGGCGAGGAGGCGTCCGGTCAGCCCGGCCGCCCGGTGGATGGGCATGGTGTGGAAGCGCCCGAGCAGACCGGTCGCCTTCTCCACCTTGAATCCGAGCGCGCTGACGGTGGACCCGGACATGGCCGCGACCAGCATGACCATCGGCGTGGTGCCGTAGATGCTGGGCGCACCGGTGGCGCGGGTGATGGAGTCGCCCAGCACGATCCGGAACATGATCAGCGTGACCGCCGGGAAGACCAGGGTCTGGATGGTGGTGGAGGGGTCGCGCATCCAGCCGATGAGCAGTCGCTTGCACTGGATCAGGCTCTGTTCCACCCAGATCGGGAACGAGCTCTCCGAGCGCGGTTTCACCACGGGCAGCGGCTGATGTCCCAGCCACGAATCGGTTTCGGTCGCCGTCATACTCATGATCGCCTCGTACTCGCCCAGACGGCCAGCGGCGTGAAGACCACGAGCCCGCCGATCAACCACACCAACGGCACCCACAGCACCTGCCAGGTCACCCCGTGCGCGGCCATGTCGCGCAGCGCGAAGGAGAACTGCGAGATGGGCTGATTGCGCACGAATGGCCGCACCCAGCGCGGGAATCCGTCCTCCGGCACGAAGCCGCAGGACATCATGCCGAAGATGAGGGTCGGCAAGGTCAGTGCCTGGCTCAGGGATTCGGGGCTCTTGGTGAGCGACCCGAGCCCGTCGGCGCCGATGGCCAGCACGGTGCCGACCGCTAGGGAGAACACGCAGAACAGCAGCGCCTGCCCGATCCCGGCGACGAACCGGAACCCGATGAGATAGCCCCAGCCGAGTGCCGCGATGAGCGAGACGACCGACCGCACCATGCCCGCGGACTGCCGCGAGACCAGCGGCACCATCGCCCCGATCGGCATGGTCTGCATGCGCGTGTTGAGTCCGGTCATGGATTCGTAGGCGGCCAGCTGCGCGTTCGACATCATGGTGAACGACATGGTCTGCAGCACGATGATCGGCATGACGAACTGCGCGTAGTTGATGCCGCTGAACGCCATCACGTATTTCAGCGGCAGGTAGAAGCCGAGGGTGAAGATCAGCGGCACGATCACCGCGACGATGAGTTCGCCCTTGGTGGCCATCACCCAGACGACGCGTCCGGTGAGGGCGCGCCACTGCGCGAAGCTGTTGGGCCGGGCGGGCGGTACCCCGGCGAAGAGGTCGGCGGCGTCGGCCGCGGCGGCGGTCACGCCTCGCCTTCCGGGTCGGTGTGCTCCTTGGTCCCGGAGTGTCCGGTGAGGGTGAGGAACACGTCGTCGAGGGAGGGGCGGCGCAGGCCGATGTCGGCGAGCCGCACGCCCGCGCTGTCGAG
>NZ_JBSGBY010000194.1:0-13118 GCF_053601505.1 Nocardia sp. NPDC004722 | reverse complement strand
GCAGCTCCTCGAGGCGGTTCTCCACCGGGGTTCCGGTGAGCGCCAGGCGATGACGCGCGGGCAGCAGCCGGGCGGCCCGCCCGCCCCGAAACCCCCACCAGCAACACCCCCCCGCCGCCGCAGCAGCCGACACACCGAAAAAGCCCCGGCGATTCAAAGGTGACAAGACGCTCTACTCCCGCTCAGACAAAGAACGCCAAAACGGTTGCACCACCCCGTGTCCGACTCCCGCCCCCACCCTGGCCGCGAGGTTAAGAATGTATCGCTACAGATGAATGGACGCTGAACCCGCCGAGCCGCACCATCGCCCGCGCCGGGTCCGCCAGATCCCTTGACGAACTTCACCGATTCGGCACAGGAATGTTCTGTGCGCGCACGATCGAGATTCCGAGACCCTGATCGGACGCGCCCTCGTCCTAGCGTGAAACGCGGACCGGAAGGCTAGGGCAGCGCTGATGACCGAAATACGCGACCTCGCGACCACGCCGACCCGGGCACAGCGGGACGAGCTCGTCGGAAGAGCAGCGGAATGTCTTGTGCTGGAATCCTTCACGGCCGGAGTCCGGTCGGGGCTGAGCGAGAGCCTGGTGCTGGCCGGGGCGCCCGGAATAGGAAAGACCCGGTTGCTCGAGCATCTCGCCGACACCACCGAGGATCTGCTGATGCTGCGGACCTCGGGCATCGAGTCGGAGCTGCCCCTGGGTTATGCCGCATTGCACCGGCTGCTTCGACCGTTCCTCGATCGGCTGCAGCGCATTCCGCGACCGCAGCGGGACACCCTGAGAGCGGCTTTCGGACTTGCCGCGGGTCCGGCGCCCGACCGCTTCCTGGTGGGCCTCGCGACGCTGAGCCTGTTCGCGGATCTCGCCGCCGAAGGGCCGCTGGTGTGTGTGATCGACGATGCGCACTGGCTCGACCGCGAATCCCGTGAGGCGCTGACGTTCGTCGCACGCCGTCTGCACGCGGAACGCGTCGGCATGGTGTTCGCGGTCCGCGAATCGGCCTTCGACGGAGAGGTTTTCGAAGGCTTGCCGATCCACGTGGTTCCGGGACTCCCCGGACCGGCCGCGCGGACGCTGCTGGCCCGCACGGCCCGCGACTCCCTCACGGACGACGTCGCCCGGGTGCTCACCGAACAGACCGACGGCAACCCGCTGGCACTGATGACCTTGGTCGCCTCGCTGACGACCGAACAACTGCGCGGCACCGCGAGACTGCCGGAGCCGCTGCCCATCGGCCCGCGGCTCACGAACTGTTTCCTCGACCGAATTCGGGTGCTGCCGAAGCCCACCCGGGATCTGCTCCTGCTCGCGTCGATCAGCCCGATCCGGGACGAGGCCCTGCTCTGGCGGGCGGCGGCGGTGCTCGGCCTGTCGCAGGACGACGCCGATCCCGCGGTCGAGGCCGGAGTCCTGGTGCTGGGCAACGGTTTCGCCTTCTCGCATCCGCTGATCCGAGCCGCCGTCCACGGCGCGGCCCGGCCCGGTGGCCTGCGGCGAGCGCATCAAGCGATCTCCGCGGCCTGCGACCCGGACCACGATCCGGACCTGCGGGCGTGGCATCGGGCCGCCGCGACGGCGGGCGCCGACGAAGCCGTCGCACGGGACCTGGAGAACTCCGCCGAGCGTGCCCGCGCCCGCGGCGGATACACGGCCGAAGCGGTATTGCTCGCCCGAGCGGCCGAGCTGACTCCTTCGGTGGCGCAGCGTGACGAGCGACGGCTGGCGGCCGCGCAGGTCTATCTGATGTGCGGAGATCCGCGGTCCGCACAGCATCTGCTGAGCGCATCGCGGCCGTTGAGCAAGGTAACCGCGATGCGGGGCCGCGCCCGATGGCTCACAGCGGCCGTCGAGACCTACTTCTGCCGGATGGAAGACCAGCCCGCGCTGTTGCTGGCCGCCGTCGCCGAATTGGATGCGGCGGACGGTGATCTGGCCTGGCTCATGGTGTCCCAGGCGCTCAGTTCGGCGATGTTGTCCCGGGCGGACACGGTCGGCGTCACCCTGGCGGAGGTCGCCGACGCGGCCTTGGCGGCGCTCGGCGGGCGGTCGTCCGCGCTGTCGGCGTACGACCTGTGCGTCGTCGCCTTCGCGACCCGGATCAGTGCGGGCTACACGGCGGCGGTCCCCCGATGGCGCGCCGCGTTGCGGGCCCTGCGCAGTGGCGAACTCGCCGAACAGGGGATGCCGCTGGCGGTCTTCGCGCATTTCGCGTGTGACGAACTGTGGGACGACAGCGCCCGGCGGGTCGTGTTCGCGCGGCTGCAGAACTTCGACCGCGACAACGGCGCGCTGGTCGGACTGCGGGTCGTGCTGGAATGCCAGGCGGCCGACGCCTTGCGAGCGGGCCGACGCGACGAGAGCGCCGGCTATCTGGCGGAGGCCCGCGAACTGCTCACGGTGATCGGGTTGGAAGAGCTGCCTTGGATGCAGCGGCTGGAGTTGCTGGTCTGGAGTGGCGCGGAGACCGAGGCCCGCGCGGTGGCGTCGAGTGTCGACGGAGCGGGATTCCCGGCCCGGGCCATGCAGAAGGCGCTGGCCGCACGCCATCTGCTCGTACTGGAACTGAGCCTGGGGAACTATCGCGCGGCCCTGGAGCGGGCGCGGTTCCTCTACGAGGACGACGTGCCCGGTCACAGCAACCTGGTGCTCGCCGACATGGTCGAAGCGGCGGTCCGCACCCAGGAGACCACGCTGGCCGGTCTGGCCCTCGCTCGACTGGATACGCGGGCACGAGCCAGCGGAACCCCGTGGGCGCTGGGATCATTGGCGCGGGCGCGGGCCTTGCTGGCCGACGACGACACCGCGGCCGACCTGTATCGGGAAGCGATCGACCAGCTCCGGCGAACCAGTGTCGCGGTCGACCTCGCCCGGACCCACCTGGTGTACGGGGAATGGCTGCGCCGTCGTAAACAACGGCAGGAGGCCCGGATACAACTGCGCCTCGCCTTCGAGATGTTCACCTCGGCCCGTGCCCCACTGTTCGCCGAGCGCGCCCGCGCC
Source organism: Nocardia sp. NPDC004722 (assembly GCF_053601505.1). NCBI lineage: Bacteria > Bacillati > Actinomycetota > Actinomycetes > Mycobacteriales > Nocardiaceae > Nocardia > Nocardia sp. NPDC004722. The sequence goes on along the minus strand of NZ_JBSGBY010000194.1, from coordinate 10,116 downwards.
GAACTCGCCGCCACCGGTGAGCGGGTGCCCCGCCGGAGCCAGGCACCCGACCCGCAGCTCACACCGCAGGAATCCCAGATCGCCGCACTGGCCGCCGAAGGAGCGACCAACACCGAGATCGCGGCCCGCCTCTACATCAGCACCTCCACCGTCGAATACCACCTCGCGAAGGTCTTCCGGAAGCTCGCGGTGACCTCCCGCAGGCAGCTGCGTCCGGCACTGTCCGCAGGGGACTGAGGACACCGCTGGGGACTTTCGCCGATTCGCGGAGCGATCCCCGCGACGTCTCATGAACGAGTCGACTCCATCGAAATCACAGGGAGACATCGTGACCGGGACTCCGATCCTCTTCATCCACGGCCTCTGGCTGCACTCGGCGTCCTGGCAGCCGTGGCTCGAGCTGTTCCAGGAACACGGGTACGCGGTCGCCGCGCCCGGCTGGCCCGGAGAACCCGACACCGTCCAGGCGGCCCGGGCCGCGTCCGACAGCGTCGCGGGTCACGGCATCGACGATGTGGTCGACCACTACGCCGCGATCATCGCCGGCCTGCCGACGCCGCCGATCCTCATCGGGCACTCCTTCGGCGGCATGATCGCCCAGAAGCTCCTCGGGCAGGACCGCGCCGCCGCGGCTGTCGCCATCGACGCCGCACAGATCAAAGGTGTTCTCCCGCTGCCGCTTTCGGCGCTGCGCGCGACCACCCCCGTCTTCAAGAACCCCGCCAACCGGAACAAGTCGGTATCGCTGACCGCCGAGGAATTCCGATACGCGTTCGGCAACGCCATCCCGCGCGAGGAATCCGACGATCTCTACGAGCGATGGGCGGTGCCCGCTCCCGGCAAACCGCTGTTCGAGGCGGCGGGCGCCAACTTCAACCCGCATTCCGCGGCCAAGGTCGACACCGCCAATGCGGGCCGCGGGCCGCTGCTGCTGATCACCGGCGGCAAGGACCACACGGTGCCCGAGGCCGTCACCCGAGCGACGCTGAAGCAGTACCGCCACTCCGAGGCCGTCACCGATCTGCTGGAATTCCCGGACCGTGGACATTCCCTGGTGGTCGATCATGGCTGGCGCGAGGTCGCCGACGCCAGCCTGGCGTGGTTGAAGAGCCAGGAGCTCTGAGGCCGACGATGTTCGACCTCGACCTCGCGGGCAAGGTCGCCGTGGTCACCGGAGCCAGCCGGGGCATCGGCCTGTCGGTGACGAAAGCGCTTGCCGCCGAAGGTGTCTCGGTGGTGGCGGGATCGCGCACGGGGAGTCAGGAACTGACGGAACTGGCCGCCCACGAGGGTGTGCGCACGCCGCTGATCGATCTCACCGCTCCCGAAGGACCCCAGCAGCTGGTCGACGACGCGATCACCGCTTTCGGCGGAATCGACATCGTGGTCAACAACATCGGCGCCGTCATTCCCCGCGTGCAGGGGTTCCTCGCCGTGACCGACGAGGACTGGCTGTGGTCGCTCACGACGAACTTTCTGGTCGCGGTCCGCACGGCCCGCGCCGCGCTCCCGTATCTGATCCAGCGTGAGACCACCGCCATCGTGACGATCAGCTCGGTCAACGCGTCGCTGCCCGATCCCGGCGTCGTCGACTACTCGGCGGCGAAGGCAGCGCTGTCCAATTTCAGCAAGTCGCTGTCGAAAGAGTTCGGCCCGCAGGGCGTCCGCGCGAACACCATCTCGCCGGGACCGGTGACCACCGCGCTGTGGCTGGGCGGGCAGGGCGTCGCCGCCGTGGTCGGCGCCGCCGCGTCCGCCGACCCCGACGAGGTGGTCCGGCAGGCCGCGGCGAAGAGCGTCACCGGACGGTTCACCCACCCGCAGGAGGTCGCCGATCTGGTGCTGCTGCTGGCGAGTGAGCGCACCGCCAATGTCACCGGCGCCGACTTCAGGATCGACGGCGGACTGATCGAAACGCTCTGATCCCGCCGCGCCCCGACGCTATCTCCACTTCAGCCGAAAGGCATGCCATGACAACCGAACCCACGCTGGTGCACGCCAAAGAAGGCGAACCGTTCACCATGACCGACACCGAGCATCTGCTGTGGAAGGTGACCGGCAAGGACACCGGCGGCACCTTCGATGCCGCCGAAGTCACCGCGTCGCCGTTCGTCTCCGGACCGCCGCGGCACATCCACGACCGCAGCGATGAGATCTTCTATGTCCTGGAAGGGACGCTGCGCGTCCTGCTCGGCGAGGAACTCCACGACGCCGAGGAAGGAGCACTGGTCTTCATCCCCCGGGGCACCAGCCACACCTGGATCAACGGAGGAACGATCCCGGTGCGATTCCTGACCATGTACGTCCCCGGCGGCATGCGGGGCTTCTTCGAGGAGACCGCACCACTGGTCCAACAGGTCCCGCCGGACCTCGAAGCCCTGTCCGTCGCCGCGGCCCACTTCGACACCCGCCTCAGCGGCCCCCCTCTACCTCCGTTCTCCCCCTCATGAATTCGACCGACAACCTCACCCTCGCCGCCGTCTGAGCTCTGTGCGCTCGACCTTCAGAAAGGAGTCGCCATGCTCGTTCCCCAAGGTCTCCGGGTCCTATTATCGGCCACCGGACTGGCCCTCGGCCTGACCGTCTCCGCGGCACCCGCACACGCCGAGGCGGTCCGGCCGACCATCGTGCTCGTGCACGGCGCGTTCGCGGACGCCACCAGTTGGGACGGCGTGGCTGCCGCATTGCGGGCCGACGGATACCGAGTTGTCGTGCCGGACAACCCATTACGTGGCCCCGCCAATGACGCCGCCGCCATCGGACAGGTGCTCGCCGGCATCGACGGCCCTCTGGTGCTGGTCGGCCACTCCTACGGCGGCGCGGTGATCACCAACATCCATGACGAGAAGGTGCGGGCCATGGTGTACATCGCGGCCTTCGCCCCGCAGCAGGGTGAGCCCATCGCGATCGCCATGGACCCGTTCCGTTTTCCGGGCAGTAGTTTGCAGCCCCCGGCGCTGCAACTGCTGCCCTCGGGTTCGGGCCTCGACGGCTCCGTCGCTCCCGACTCGTTCAACAGTGTTTTCGCGCAGGACGTTTCGCCCGCCACGGCCGCGAACATGATCGCCCATCAGCGCTCTATCGCGGCGTCCGCCCTGCTGGAACCGAGCGGTCCGGCCTCGTGGACGAGCACGCCCACCTGGTATCTGGTCTCGGCAGCCGACCGCGTCATCGCGCCTGCCGCCGAGCGGTTCTTCGCACAGCGGATGGGCGCGCACACCGCCGAGGTCGACGCCTCGCACGCCTCGCTGGTCTCCCAGCCGGGTGTGGTCGCGGCGTTCATCGAACAGGCCACTCGATAGCTCCCCGCGAGGCCACGGCCGCGCATCGAATATCCGATTACAAGGAGTCCTCAATGCCCATCGTCACCACTTCCGACGGCGTCGAGATCTACTACAAGGACTGGGGCAGTGGACAGCCCATCGTCTTCAGCCACGGCTGGCCCTTGTCCTCCGACGACTGGGACGCGCAGATGATGTTCTTCCTGTCGCACGGTTTCCGGGTGGTCGCCCACGACCGGCGCGGGCACGGCCGGTCCGCGCAGGTCGCCGACGGGCACGACATGGACCACTACGCCGACGACCTGGCGGCCGTCGTCACCCATCTCGATCTCACCGACGCCGTCCACATCGGCCACTCCACCGGCGGCGGTGAAGTCGTGCGCTACCTGAGCAGGCACGGACAGGACCGCGCCGCCAAGGCAGTACTGATCAGCGCGGTGCCGCCGATCATGGTCAAGACCGCCGACAACCCTGGCGGACTGGACAAGTCGGTCTTCGACGACATTCAGCAGCAGGTCGCCACCCGCCGCTCGGACTTCTTCCGCACCTTCGCCGAGGGCCCGTTCTACGGCTACAACCGGCCCGGCGCACAGCCGTCGGAAGGCGTGATCGCCAACTGGTGGCGCCAGGGCATGGCCGGTGGCGCCAAGGCGCACTACGACGGCGTGGTCGCGTTCTCCCAAACCGATTTCACCGAAGAACTCACCAAGATCACCATCCCCACCCTCGTCCTGCACGGCGAAGACGACCAGGTCGTCCCCATCCAGGACACCGGCATCCGCTCGGCGGAACTGCTGCCCAACAGCACCCTCAAGACGTATCCGGGCTTCCCGCACGGCATGCCGACCACCGAGGCCGCGACCATCAACGCCGACCTGCTCGCCTTCATCCAATCCTGAGTGCGGCCGGGAACGGACTGGGCCCGTTGATCCCCACGGCCGGTTCATCTCTCGCACACCGCGGCATCTGGATACTCTGATTCCTTGGCTCCCCGTCTCTATCGGGGGGCCGTGGGAGGTGTCGCGTGGTCGTGGTGTTGGATACCAGTCTGCTTCCGATGGGTGAGCGCATCGAAGCAGCGCAGGATCTGCTGGCGGACAAGGAGATTCCGTCGATCCATCGATTCGGGACGGTCGCCGATCAACTGTGGCATCGGTTCGCCGTGTGGGATCTGGGCGCGGGGGTGCATGCGACGCAATTCACCGGCACCGGCCTGAGCGTGCTGCGCGGGGACAGGCAGTTGCGGGCCGCCGCGCCCGAACGGGTCGGCCTCGGTGTGCAGTTGACCGGCTCCGGCACCTTCGCGCACTGTGGCGCGGACCAGGTCATCGGTGTCGGCGAGCTCTCGCTGACCGACGGCACCAGCACCTCGGCGTACTCGTCGAGCGGTCTCGGCGGCTCCAAGGTGGTGATCTTCGATTACGACCAGCTCGCGCTGCCCGTCGAGACCGTCCGCGTCGCGGCCACGAGGCTCAAATCCAGTCCCTTGTACGGTCTGGTCACCGCCCATATCGCCGCGCTCGGCGAAGACGGCGACATCGCCCCCGGTCCGGCCCGGATCATGCTCAAATCGGCCACCACCCAATTGATTCGAGCCCTGATCACCACCGCCGCCGACGACCCCCGCCAGCGCGAAGACCTCCACGACACGCTGTACCTGCGCATCGCGGCCTACGTCGAAGACCACCTCGGGGACCCGGACCTCGCCCCCGACCGGATCGCGCGGGCACACAACATCTCGGTCCGCCACCTGTACAACGTCTGGTCCGCGCGTGAAATCCCCTTGAGCCAGTGGATCATCCGCGCCCGCCTCGAGGCCGCGCGCGCCGATCTCGCCCGCCTGGGCCGCACCACATCGATCGCCGCCGTAGCCCGCCGCTGGGGCTTCACCAGCCCAGCCCACTTCTCCCAGCGCTTCCGCAGCACCTACGGCATGTCCCCCCGCGACTACCAACGCCCCGACAACCACCCGTAACCGACCGCCGCCCTGCCATCGCGGCAAAGGGCAAGGCGCGCAATCGGAATGCGACCGATGCGGGGGCGGGAATCCGACGGGATCCCCGCCCGGTGCCGGATCAGGCCAGTTTGAGGCTGCGGCCGATGATTTCCTTCATGATTTCGGTGGTGCCGCCGTAGATGGTTTGGACTCGGGCGTCCATGTAGGCCTTGGCGATCGGGTATTCGCGCATGTAGCCGTAGCCGCCGTGGAGTTGCAGGCACTTGGTGATGAGGTCGAGTTGTTCTTCGGTGGACCACCATTTGGCCATGGCGGCCTCTTCGACGGTGAGCTTCTCGGCGTTGAGCAGGTCGATGCAGCGGTCGGTGAAGACGCGGACGGCGGTGGTCTTGGTGGCGAGTTCGGCCAGGACGAAGCGGGTGTTCTGCTGGGCGCCAATGGGTTTGCCGAACGCCTTGCGGTCGCGGACGTACTGGCAGGTGAGGTCCAGGCAGCCTTCCATGGCGGCGGCGGCCATCACGGCGATGGACAGGCGCTCCTGCGGGAGGTTCTGCATCAGGTGGATGAAGCCCTGACCCTCGGTGCCGAGCAGGTTCTTGGCGGGGACGCGGACGTCGGTGAAGGACAGTTCGGCGGTGTCCTGGGCCTTGAGGCCGATCTTGTCGAGATTGCGGCCGCGCTCGAAACCGGGCATGCCGCGCTCCACCACCAGCAGCGAAAAGCCCATGGCCCCCTTGGACGCATCGGTCTGGGCCACCACGATCACGATGTCGGCATTGATGCCGTTGGTGATGAAAGTCTTGGAGCCGTTGAGCACCCAGTCGTCGCCGTCGCGGACCGCGCGGGTCTTGATGCCCTGAAGATCCGAACCGGTGCCGGGCTCGGTCATGGCGATGGCGGTGATGATCTCGCCGGAACAGAAACCGGGCAGCCAACGCTGCTTCTGCTCCTCATTCGCCAATTCCAGCAGGTAGGGCGCGATCACGTCATTGTGCAGACCGAAACCCAGGCCGGAGTAGAAGCCCTTGGTGACCTCCTCGGTCACGATGGCGTTGTAGCGGAAATCCTTGACGCCCCCGCCGCCGTACTGCTCCGGCACGGCCATGCCGAGGAATCCCTGCTTGCCGGCTTCCAGCCAGACCGCGCGATCGACGATGCCGTCGTGCTCCCACTGCTCGTGGTGGGGCGCCACATGCTGATCGAGAAACTTACGGAACGACTCCCGGAACAAGTCATGTTCGGGTTCGAAAAGGGTGCGTTCCACGCCAACCTCCTACGGTGACCACTGCGGCATCATCGCCTCTGCCATTACCGTACTCGAAAGTCGAACGGAGGTTAACTTCACAGGGCGGAAAAGTGGTCCGAACTGCGACGGTCGCCATTGACGTCGCGGGACGGAGGGGCTGAACCTCGGTAAACCTAGAGGGACATGCTCAGAGGCCGAAGCGGCCCAGCGTGCGACCGAGCAGACTGCGGCCGCGATCCTTGTCGCGCTCGGACAACAGGAACTCGAGTTCCTCTTCGAGGGCCTTCTTCACCACGACCTGCAGGTCGCTCGCGGCGGCGTCGAGATCCTCGGCGTCCTGCCACGGGCTGGTGTCGATCGGGGTGCCGAGCGCGTAGTAGAAGCGCTCCGGCTTGGGCACCAGGGTCGGGCCGAGGCCGCGGATCAGCGGCGGGGTCAGGTTCGAGCGCAGGCCCAGACCCTCGACCGCCTTGCGCAGCGGCAGCATGACCGGGTGGTCGCCGTCGAAGACGATGTCGTAGATATCGTCGCCGCCGACCATGGCCATGGGAACGATGGGCGCTCCCGCCTGGATCGCCATCTTGGCGAACCCGGTGCGGCCCTCCCACAGGAGCTTGTACTTCTGCCCCTTGGCGCGCATGGCCTCGCGACCGCCGCCGGGGAACACCGCGACCGCCTCATCGTTCTCCAGCAGGGTGGTGCAGTTGCGGCGGTTGCCGCGCACGATTCCCCAGCGGTGGAACACATCTCGCAGACCCGGCACATCGATCAGCACGTTCTCGGCCAGTCCCCGCACCAGCCGATCGTGGCGCACCAGGATCTCGTGCGCGAGCAGCGGGGCGTCGGTACCGCCCGCCAGCGAATGGTTGCCGACCAGCAACACCGGACCCTCGAGCGGGAAGTTCTCCATCCCGTAGAAGCGCGGGCTGAACCACGCCCGGGACGGGGCGATGAGCAGATCGATGATGCGGCGATCGGTGTCGGTGAGATGGACGTGCAGCGGCGCGCCGTCGGTCAACCCCCTCGGAGCTTCGGACACATGATCATCATTACGAGACACAACAAACCCTCCCTGCAGAGCCTTCGATAGCAGCATGCTAACGAAAGCTTGCGCAGGTCACCGACCGAGGGTTAGAACAGGTTAGCCCGCCCGAAAGTGCCGAACTCCGCCCTCAGTTCGGATTTGCCGGGCTCGGTGAGCCGGTCGTACTCGGGTTTTCCGCGGCCTATCCAGCGATAAACCGGTTCGGCGGTGTGCCAACGCTGTTGCTGGAGTTCGCGTTTGAGCACCTTGTTGGAACCGGTGACCGGCAGGTTCCCCGAGACGCGCAGCAGGCGGGGCGCGCCCTTGCTGCCGAGATCATCTTGGGCACTGAGGAATTCGGCGAACTCTGCGATGTCGAAGGCGACCGGGTCGGCCACCTCGATCGCCGCCATCACCTGATCCCCCGACCGCGGATCGGGCACCCCGTAGACGGCCGCGGCGATCACCGCGGGATGGCGTCGAATCACCTGTTCGATCAATAGCGTCGAGGTGTTCTCGCCGTCGACGCGCAACCAGTCGCCTTTGCGTCCGGCGAAATAGAGAAAACCGGCCTGGTCGATATATCCGAGGTCGCCGGTCCAATACCAGCCATTGCGCAATCGTTCGGCGTCGGCGACATCGTTTTTGTAATAGCCCTCGAACACGAGCGCGCCCGCCCGGTCGACCATCTCACCGACCGCCTCGTCCGCGTTGAGCACCCGGCCGTACTCGTCGAGCACCGCCCGCGCGCATTCGGTGAGCGTGTCCGGATTCACCACGGCCACACCGGGATGCGCGGGACGGCCGAGTGCGGACGGCGGGGCCGCGGGGTCGAGGGCGGCCAGGGCCGGGCCCTCGCTGGAGCCGTAGCCCTCGAACAAGGGTGCGCCGAAGCGGCGGCGGAACTCGGCTTGATCGGCCACCGACGCCTCCGTGCCGAACCCGCGCACCAGTGTGTTGTCGGCGTCGTCGGGCTGCTCGGGGGTGGCGAGCAGGTAGCCCAGTGCCTTGCCGACGTAGGTGAAGAACGTCGCGCCGAAATGCCGTACGTCCGAGAGGAATCCGGATGCGGAGAACTTCGGCGTCAGGCACACGGTCGCGCCGTTGGCAAGCGCGGGGGCCCACAGCGCCATGATGGCGTTGCCGTGGAACAGCGGCATACAGCAGTAGTCGACATCCTCGCGCACATGCCCGAATTTGGCGGACGCCGCGTAGGCGATCACCGCCAGGCGGCGCTGAGAACACTTGACCGCCTTGGACATTCCGGTCGTCCCCGAGGTGAACAGCAACAGCAGCAACACCTCCGGCCCGGCCTGCGCCACCGGATCCCCGGGATACGCGGCCAATCGCCGTGCGTACTCCGGATCGTCCACGAGCAGAAAGCGTTCCGGCTCCAGTCCCAGATCCAGCCCGCGCAGTCGCGCCATCCCGGCGGCGTCGGTGACGATCAACTGACAGTCCACATACCGGATATCGGCTTCCAGCTGGGCGTTGCCGCGCGTCGGATTGATGCCGACCACGGTCGCGCCCGCCAGCGCGGCCGCGCCCAGCCAGAAGACGAAGTCGGGGACATTGTCCAGCAGCACCCCGATGTGGAACGGGCCCTCGCGCCGTAACTCCCGGGCCAGTTCCGCGCGGGCCGCGGACTCGCGCACCACCGCGTCCCAGGTCCACACCCGCTCTCGGGTGCGCAGGCCGGGCCGCTCGTCACCGAGCCGGTCGAGCAGCATGCTCGCGATATCCGCCCGCTGCACGCCCGGCGTCGATAGGTCCGTCATGTCCGAATCGCCTTCCATATGCCGAGTCTCGCCGCTCTCACACGCCCGGGTGCACGAGTTCGACGTATTCGCTGGGCAGTTCGTCGAACGCGAGCTTGCGGACCTCGACCGGGCCCGAATGGTAGGAGTCCTCGCCGACGATCAGACCGTCCGCGTCCACCGGCCACAGCAGCAGCTGACGGAAGGTGATCAGGTAATCGGCGGCCGGATCATCCACGGGGATGCCGATCTGCGCGGCGTACGCGCCCGGATAGATCTGCTTGAGGTAGCCCTCGGTCACCACGCAGTCGTCATCCACCAGCAGCCGATCGAGCGCGAACTCCAGAATGTTGGACTTGCTGGCCACGAACGCCGAGTAGTACCCGTGCACACCCGCCCACCCCTTCGGCCCGACATCCTGCCCCGCGTTCCAGAAGTGATAGTCCGGCTCCGCCACCAGGGTCTTCATCAGCCCGTCCAGATCGGGCGCGGCCTCCGCCTTCATGTGTTCGATGACAATGCTCAGCACCTGCCGGTGCCGTGCATCGGTGGTCACGGCCAACCGCTCCTCGAGCAACCGCCAGGTCTGGGCCGGATCGACAATGGCCATGATGTGAATCTCCTTTTCCCGCACCGGATGTGCCCACCGATCGTCACCGTTCGAGCCACCGGGATCAGCCGCCGTGTGTCGCGATTGCGGCGGCCGCGACCCGACACCCGTCGGATGTCTCCGGACCGGCGAGCGCCCATCGCCCTCGCCCGGCCGGTGCCCATCGCCCTCGCCCGGCCGGTGCCCATCGCCCTCGCCCGGCCGGTGGCCGTCACCCGGCCTCCGGGGCGGTCGCCGCGGC
>NZ_JBSGBY010000193.1:0-13126 GCF_053601505.1 Nocardia sp. NPDC004722 | reverse complement strand
GAACCCCCTTCTGTGGGAACAGACTTCGCGAGCGCCTGCGAAGTCGCTGACTGCTGACGCGGATGACCTACCGCCACGAACCGGAAAGCCGTCCCGACGCAGCGTGCTCGCCGCCACCGCGATCGCCGTACCAGCGGTAGCCTCGGCGCTTGCGGTCGCCCTGACTACCCGCAGGGCTTCCGGTCGTCCGAGCCCCACATCGTCTGCTCCCGTAACTGTTTCGACCGTGACAGCGGGTGCGACACTCCACACGACCAGCGGCACCGGAGAACTGCAGTTCGTCTCGGATGGAAAGCGATTGATCAGCACGAAGGCTGACGGATCGTATGTCATCTGGGATGTCGCGAGCGGGCAGACGACGGAACGGAAGGTCCCCGTCCCCTCGAAGCCGGAGGAATCGCTGCTCAACATGACCGTTTCGCCCGACGGGGAGATTCTCGCTGGATCCGGGCTAGGCGCCGGAATCTACCTGTGGAAAACCGACACAGGCGAATCCGAAAGTCTGAGCCAGGCTGCCCGCAACGAAGACGGCCCCGGCTATGTCACATTCTCTGGTAATGGTTCCTTCCTCGCACACTCCGGGATCTCGCTGACCCAAACGAGAAGCTGTGTGAACCTCTGGGACATGCGAACCAGACAGAAAACTGCGACCTTGCTCGGCGAAAACACCCCGGAAGCAGCTGCGGGACAGATCAGCCCGATCCGCAGCCTCGCGGTCAACGCGGACGCCACCGTGATCGCTGCCCGAAACTATCACTACATTCTCGTGTGGGATGCCACGAGACCTGAGTTGAAATGGGCGCAGTCATCGCCCGACAGCGGGGACAGGCCGATCCTCGCGCTGAGTCCGGACGGCAAAATGTTGGCCTATACGGCCAGCAGCACGTCCATTCAGGTTTCGAGTGTGCAGACCCAGCTCTATGTCGGTCTACCTCTGTCACACGCCCCGCACTCCGTGACCGCGGCTGAGTTCAGCCCCGCCGATGATCTCCTCGCGGTCGGAGACGACGCGCACACCATCCGGCTGTGGAACACCCAGAGCGGCAAGCAGATCGGGCAACCACTGTCGGGCCATTCCGACGTGGTCACTTCACTCGCTTTCAGCCCGGACGGGAAGGTCTTGGCCAGCGCCTCAGCCGACGCCACAGTCAGACTGTGGGAGCTGGGTTAGCGAATGGAAAGGTAAGCAGCAGTATGGAGTTCGCGCATGAGACAGAGTTCGGCGAATACACGATCCAGCGGTTGCTCGGCGCCGGGGGTGCCCTCGATGGTGTATCCAGCGAAAACCGCACCAGGTTGCAGCGTCACTGATGTGCACTGCTGTTGGTGCGGACTATCGACTGTCGTTGAGTTGTGCGGCGGTCTCGAGGTGCAGGTCGGTCAATTCGAGTAGCGGGCAGGGGCGGCGGCTGGTGGCGGCGATATCGGTTCGGCCTTGTGCGCTCCACAGCGGCGGGTAGATCGACAGTCCGTGATCGGGTGGCAGGTCCTGGATCTCGGCGGCCCAGCTGTCCCAGCGTAGGTCGGCGTAGAAGCCGTTCATACCGCCGGAGAGGACCCAGTCGATGAAGGAGGAGTGGGTGCCGCCGATGGGCTGCCAGGTGAGGGTTTCGGATCCGAAATGGCAGATGCCGCCGGGTTTTCCGGGGAGCGCGCCGCCGTTGATGGCGAACATGCCGCCCAGGACGTCGATCGCGATGATCAGTGCGCCGGGTGGGTCGGTGTCGGTGGTGGGGTGCGGTGCCGCGCTCATGGTGGCGACGTCGGGTAGCCCGCCGTGGCCTCCGCCGAGGATCCGTAGCCAGCCGTGGTCGATGAGCAGCCCGCCGGTGTGCAGGACCAGCGCGCCGAGCACCGAACGGGCGCTGACCTGTAGGCGGAACAGGGCATCGTGCGCGCGGGCCTGCTCGACCGGTAACACGGCGATCGGAACGTCGGTGGTCGTGAACTTCTGGTCGAGTTCGGGCCAGGCGGGATCATCGGTGTCGATCAGAGCCTGTAGCGGCCGGACTGTCATAGCGGTCGATCCTTTGAGGTGATGGTGCGAGGTCGGCCGAACCTGTTCGCGCGCAGGATGATCGGCGTTCGGGTGTCAGCAGGCCGCGCGGCGATATGTTGGCGAATCGGTCTTCTTAGGCCGCCTCGAGGTGGCGGGACGGGAAAGCGGTGTCGGGGTTCCCCTCCGGATCACGACATCCGCTCGCCACGGTCCAGGTGGGGTTCAGTAGTCGTCGCCGAAGGCGGCCTGCTGGGTTCGTTCGAGCCAGCCGCTGAAGATTCTGGCCACGAGGGGTACGGGAACTCCGCGGTCGTCATCCGGGGTGGCGACGGACCGCAGCCAAGCGGGCATGAATCGCAGTGTCCACAGGGGAGCTGTTGTGCGCATGTGGTTTTCGAATCCCTTCCACGTCTTCTCATCCAGGCTGGGCGCGAGCTGATCCAGCAGTTCGCGTTCCTCGTCGGCGGCATGGTCGGCGAGATGGGTGCGCAGCTCGCACGTCAGCGCTGCCAGGCGGGTCGCGGACGCGCCGTCGAGGGCCGGGTTCCTGGCGGCGTGATGCCAGGCGGTGAGAAGGTCGGCGAGGTCGCTGTGTTCGGAGGCCAGCAGTTCCAAGGCTTCGCGGTCCGCGCCGGCCTCGGCCAGTCGAGGCCACAGATATTGGTCTTCGCCGTCGTGATGGTGGTGGATGAGGAACGCGAGCCTGTCGATGTAGGCGCTGAGGGCTTGGGCGCGTGCGGGATTCGTTGTGGTGGCCAAAGTGGCGGCGGTGCGTTGCACCCGGTCCAGATCGCGCAACATCGCGCGATGAGCCAGCAGCATCGTCTGATGGCCTCGCGGCAGAGCGGTGGCCGGTGACAACGACATGGGAAACTCCTCGACATGACGCGGGGACCCCACCCCGCACAGAAAACTATAAGCATAGTAATCTCACTACGTCTATAGTGCGAGGAGTGTGGATGTCACGCAGGCAGCAGGTCTTGGACGCGGCCATCGAAGTGCTTGCCAGCCAAGGCTGCCGGGGATTGACCTTCCAAGCGGTCGACACCGCGGCCGGTGTGCCCGCCGGGACCACCTCCAACTCGTTTCGCACTCGCGGCGCGTTGCTGATGGGAGTCGTGACCCACCTGGTGGAGCTCGACCGGCGCGACTGGGAAACCGTCGGCGGCATCCTGCAACCCCACACGCTCGACGGTCTCGTCGACGCGATGGCTGGAATCGTGCGCCACGCACTGGGATCGGGCCGCCCCCGCACCGCGGCACGCTACGCGTTGTTCGTCGAGGCCGCGGCCCACCCCGAGTTGCAAGAGCCACTGGCGGCCGGGCGCGCGACGGTCAGCTCGTGGATCACACCCTGGTTCGAGCAGCTGGGCTCGACCGACCCGCTCGCCCACTGCCGTGTGCTGCTCGACCATATCGACGGTTTGGCGCTGCACCAAATCACTTGGCCCGAACCAGATTTCGACCCGGCACCCGGTATCAGGGCTTTGCTTACCGGGCTGTTGTCGCGAGACTGAACCGATCGCAGGGGGAGTTGGCGTGGTGTTGGCGGTCGGGTCGGAGTTCGCCGGTTACACGATCGAGGCGCTGGTCGGTGTCGGCGGCACGGGTTCGGTGTATGTGGCGCGGCATCCACGCTTGAAACGGCGGGTGGCGTTGAAAGTGCTCGATGAATCGCTCGGCCGCGACCCTGGCGCGCGGGCCCGATTCGATCGGGAAACGGCGGTGATCGCCCGGCTCGAGCATCCGAACATCGTTGCGGTGTACGACCGCAGCAGTCCCGCTGACTCGACGTTGTGGCTGGCTATGCGGTTCGCCGCCGGTGGCGACGTGGCGACCCTGATTCAGGCAACTGGCGGGCTCCCTGCCCAGCGGGCACTGCGGCTGCTCTCGGATGCCGCGCGTGGGCTCGATTTCGCGCACCGGCACGGTGTCCTGCACCGAGATGTGAAGCCTGCCAACCTGTTGATCGATCGGGTCGGCGGCGACGAGCAGGTGCTGGTGGCCGATTTCGGTATCGCTCGAACGTTGGACGACACGGCGACGCTGTCCGCGGTGACCGCCAGCCTCGCCTATGCGGCACCGGAACGATTCCAGCACGATGTCGTGGATCAGCGGGCCGACGTGTATTCCCTCGGCGCGACGTTCTACGAAATGCTCACCGGGCAAGCACCTTTCCCGTTTCCGGACCAGGCGGCGGTCATCAACGCACACCTGAGCCAGTCTCCGCCTCGCCCCAGCGCGGCACGGCCGGGCCTGCCACCCGGCCTCGACGACGTGATAGCCACCGCGATGGCGAAATCTCCGGCCGATCGCTACCACGACTGTTCGGAACTTGTCGCCGACGCCGAGCGGATCCTCACCGCAGCGCACCGCACGACAACAGTCAACCCGCGCAAGCAATCACACCACGCACCACGACAGAAGCCGAAACACCCCACCTCCACCTCGGCATCGACTCCAAAATTTTTGCGTGCCCGCGGATTAACCGTCGCGATCGGTTTCGTGATCGTGCTGGTCATCGCACTCGCCGTGACTGCCTTGAAAGGCCATGACAGCGCTCCTGTGGCGACCACCGCGTCCGCACAGCCACTCGACACACCGACGGCGGGCACGAATACATCAACTGCCATTAGCGTGCTGTCCGAGGACCTGCGGCATGTTGCCGTGTCCGTCCTCAACGCCACCGCTACACCTGGCGCCGCGGCGATAGTGGGCAACCAGTTGAGGGCAGCAGGCTGGAACGTCGTAGAGAACGGGAACCTACATAGCACCGACGGCTCGGAGGTCACAACCGTCTGCTACGACTCCTCACCCGGATCGCAGCAAGCCGCCCGACAGATCGGCGAGCAACTGGGCGCGCCTGTGGCTCAACGGTTCGCAGCCCTCGCGGGCAGGACCGCGGGCGTCATCGTGATCGTTCGATGATGAGTCCCAACGAGGACCATGTCCACACGAGTACACCTACCGAGCGCGCGCCGATCTCGCCGCCATCACCCAGGACCGCGGTCGAGGTGGACGCGGTGGTGGAAAGACGTCGGCGGGCGCATGGGGACCCGGATGCTGTTGTGCATAGGTGATCGTCACGCGTGATAGGGGATGAGATTGAGCAGTGTATGGGTGCCGGTGGTGACCACGGCAACCGGAGCGGTGGCCACTGTCCTCGGGATCCTCATTGGCGCTGTCGTGTCACGTCGGAACCAGGATCGCCAGTGGTTGCGAGATAGGTTCGCGGGAGCTTGCTCTCGATTTCTCGAGGAATACGCCAGGGTGGAGATCCAACTGCGCGAGGCATACACCGAGGACACGCGCAGCTATGACGTCGACTGGGATGCCTACAATGGGGCGCTCGTAGCGTTGAGTCTGGTGGCGACCCCGGCGGTGAGCGCCGCGACCGCGCAGATGTCGGATGCCGTCCAGGAACTCACGGTGCTCGTCGATGCCGACCCGTCCGAGAAGGACCATGATGGCTACCGGCAAGTCCACGGCAAGCTTTCCTCCAGCCAGTTGGCCTTCGTCAACGCGGCGCGGTTCGCACTCGATCCCGCGCACAAGCCGCTGGATTGGCAGATGGGCGGCCCACCGGAATGGGAGCGTGTCCAAGGATGGCTTGTCCGAGCGAGTCAACGACGCTCGGTGCAGGAGTGAATGCCTCACCAACCAATGAAATCGGGAATGAGAACGCGCACCGAAACTCAGGGCGAGTGATCGCCGACCGCGTGAGCTGAGAAATGCGGCGGAGCCCATGAGCCTCGGCATCGGAGCCGTCTGGCAGGTGGGCTCGTCCGGCATCCGCATCGCGTGTCGGTGGGTCCGACCCCGCAGTCATGAGCGGTTCACATCCTCTGATCGATCGCGGCAGCAATTATGCTGCGCCTGAGTTCCTTTCGGTGCGGCACCGACGATCGGAAAACTAGTGATGAGGACTGACGACAGTTCGAGTCCATGGCTCTGTCAGTGTCAGTGCGCTTGGCCAGAACTGCATTCCGTGGAGGCTGGGTCCAGTCTGCTCTTCTCGGTGGTGCGTTGCACCGTGTCACGGACGCAGAGTGCCGGTGTCGACGGTGGGCCCGAGGCTGAGGCCGCCGGTCGCGTCGATGTACTGGCCTGTCACCCAGCGCGCATCGGGGGAGGCGAGAAAGGCTGCGACATCGGCGATGTCGGCCGGTTGGCCGACACGATGCAGGGCTGACCAGGCGGCGGCCTGGGCACGCATGCGGTCGTCGGCCAGCCAAGCGGCGATGTCGGTGTCGACGACGCCGGGTTCGATGGAATTGACGGTAATCGAGCGGTTCCCGAGCTCGAGGGCGAGGGTGCGGGTCAGGCTGTTTAGCGCGCCCTTGGTCATGGAGTAGGCAACGGTCAGCGGGGTTGCGATGCGGGCGGCCGCAGAGGAGATGTTGATGATGCGCCCGCCGTCGCGTAGCCGCGGCAGGGCTTGCTGGATGATGAAGAACGGGGCTTTGGCGTTGACGGCGAACACCGCGTCGAAGTCCTTGTCGCTGACGCCACCGATGGTGCTGTAGACGACGATGCCGGCGTTGTTGACGAGGATGTCGACCGCGCCGAGGCCGGTAGCGTCGAAAGCCGCCCACAATGCTTCGGCGTCTCCGGGGACGCCGAGTTCGGCCTGTAGGGCGACGGCGCGGCCGCCCGAGGCTTCGATGGAAGTGATGGTTTGGCGGGCCGCGTCCTCATTGAAGCCGTAATGCACTGCGACGGTGGCCCCGTCGCGGGCCAGGCGTTCGGCGACGGCCTTGCCGATGCCTCGGCTTGCGCCGGTGACGAGTGCGATCTTGTTCTCCAGATGCTTCATGATTCCCCGCCCAGTTCTGTAGTAATCGTTCCAGAAGTGACGGTACCGAACTTCTGGAACGTGCGCTATACAATTGGGTGATGGCCTCGAAAAGGATCGGTCGCCCAAGGGAATTCGACCGTGATCTCGCACTGCGCCAGGCGATCGAGGTGTTCTGGGACCGCGGCTACGAACCGACGACGATCGCTGATCTCACCGGAGTCATGGGGATCAGTGCCGCGAGCCTGTATGCGGCCTTCGGCAGCAAACAGCAGTTGTTCGACGAGGCAGTCGCAGAGTATGCGAGCACCCGGCAGCGGCAACGGGCACGAGCTTTGCGTGAGGAGCCGACACTGCGCGCCGGTCTGACACGTCTGCTGCACGAGGCCGCCGCGGCCTACACCGGCCCCGACAGCCCAGCGGGCTGCCTGATCGTCCACGGCGGAATCAACACTGGCTCACCGGCAATCGGCGAAGCCCTCACGCAGCGGCGCGCCGACGATCTCGCCGCGCTTCGCAAAATAGTCGGAAACGCCATCGACGGTGGCGAACTGGCTCCCGATGCCGATGCCGGAATCCTCTGCGATCTGGTCGGCGTGCTCTTGCAGGGCATGGCACTGCAAGCCCGTGACGGTGCATCGACGACCGCGCTGAGCGCTGTCGCGGACCTCGCGGTGAGCGCTATGCCATGGAATCCGAGTTGCCCGCCGCCCGCGACGCCGCCAGGATCACTAGCATGACTATCGAGCGGACTGCGGCGCTCGCGCCAGGGATCGGCCCGCCGGAGCGAATCGAGCTGGGAGACCTGGTCATACGGCGATGGCAGCCCGAGGACCTGACAGCGCGTTTGGAAGCAGTCACGGTGTCGTTCGACCACATCCACGCATGGATGGGCTGGCTCGCCGAGCCGACCACCTTGGCCAAACAGCAGGAATTCAGCGCGGTGGTAGCGAGCTGGCCGACCGCGGACCGGGGCTTCAACTACGGCATCTTCGATACCGCGGGCGAACTGCTGGGCGCTATCGGGTTACATGACCGGCTGGGCCCGGCGGCGGTCGAGATCGGCTACTGGTGCCATGTGAACCACACCGGTCGCGGTGTCATGACCCGTGCGGCGGGCGCGTTGACCGACATCGCCTTGACCCTTCCGGATATCGAGCGTGTCGAAATCCACTGCGACGAGGGCAACCACCGCAGCGCCGCCATCCCTCGCCGCCTCGGTTTCCGCCACGCCCGCACTACGAGCCGCGACAAACGTGCCCCCGCCGAAACCGGAAGGGTCATGCACTGGGTCAAACAAGTGGTTTAACAATGTGATTCGCGGCCAGTAGTCCACACTACCTACGCACAGCGATGTTCACCGTCTGCCGGGATTCACGCTCATCGGCAATGGGTCGTTTGCGACTGGTCAGTTCGGGACGGCCGGTTTTTCTTCCGCCGCGTCGCATTGGCTACTTCGGGCAGCGCTCCACGCGGCGGTGCAGGGCGGAAGCCTGAGCGGCGGTTCGATCCACGTCCGCACATCTGGTCAGAAAACCGCGGCGTGGGCCTTCAAGTCGAGGTCGTTCCGGATAATAGCCATCAAGTCCTGAAAGGCCTGTTTGAGTGGTTTGGTCTCCCGCTCCCAGACTTCCCAATCATGGCACGCACCACCTGCTTTGGTACCGAGGTTGTCGATCAGGCTGTCGACAACTGTCGCGGCTTCCGCAACTGCTGGTGATCCGTAGACCAGAGCCGCGAGAAGCGCACCGTTCCAACGATCTAGAGCGGGCCCGGCGCGATCACTCAGCGCGGACCAGCGCCTGGAGTCTCCCAACGCTTCAGTGCCTTCGGTGCTGGCAATTCCATCGATCGCCCGGAAGACATCCCAATATGCCTCAGCCAGCCGAACATAGGTCGCTGCTCGCTGATCTCGACGCCAACGGGCAGACTCCGCGCGACTGTCCCAGAGCCGCCCCAACGCAATACCCATCACACCGGCAAACGCTGCGATCAACGCAGTCAACATAAGCGAGAAGCCCCCCAACTGATCCCGACGATCATACTGTCGGGTGCAACAGCCCCGCAGGATATGAAGCGACCTAGCCGACATTTCGAGTGCGCTGCCTTCGGTAAGAGCGCGCACCAGGAAGCCCTGCCAGCGAACCGGTTTGGACGGCCGACCAACGCGCGGGTCGCGGGATGGCAGTGTGTTCGCCGGACTGCCACAGCTTTGGCTGACGGCTTTCTCCGGCCACGGCATTTGCCCGTGATCGGCGCTGTGTCGGTGTGGTCCGCTACAACTTTCTTGACGATCATGAACGTGATCGTCGAGTGGAATGAGATGTGTTGAGCGGCAATATCGATCAGTACAGGACGGCGTTGGAAGCGGAGTTGGCGCCGAAGCTGGCCGAACGGGGCCTGCTGGTGGCGCCTGACTGGAGCGATGATGAAGTGCTGATGTTCGCGGGGCGATTGGATGCGGCACCTGGTGTGGTCGCGGCGGTCTACGTGATCGTCGAGAACATCAAGGGTGCGCATCGGTTGTATGGCTCGGCCAGCCTGATATCGATCGATGCCGGAAAGCTGATCAGCGGGCTACCGAAGGCGGCACGGATGGCGGAATGGGGGGAAACCGACTGGGACCTCGGATTGATGGACTTGACGATCTTCAGCGACCATATCAATCCGGGCGAGTACAACCTGTATGCGATGTACGACGTGGCGGAGGTCGTGGATGCGGCCGGATGGTTCATGCGGTGTGTCGATGGTCCAGTCGGCGACTGGTTTTCGCAGCGAGGCAGCCTGACGAAGCTGGTCGCGCAGGCCAGACGTCCGCGGGAGAACGCGGGAAACGATCAGAGCCCGCGCGCCCAGCTGGTGCGAGCAACGGTGATCGTGTCGGCGCTCAATGGGCGGTTGGCTGATGCGGCGGGTTTGATGGGCTGGTATCTACAGACCGGCTTGTTCAGCGAAGTCGATTCCTATGAACAGACCACAGCATTCGACGCGGCCTTGCGAGAACGGTTCCCCGGGTACGCGCAGGCCCGAAGTCTGATGTCCTAGCCACCCAGATGAGTGTCTCAGCGGCCTCGAATCGCCCGTGACTACTTGTGCACCGCGTACCGTAGATGCAGGACGTCGGGATCTTCCAGTGTGCGCACCAGTTCGAGTTCTATGTGTTCGGCGGGGAGACCGTCGAACAGTCGTCGGCCCTGGCCTAGCAGGACCGGCCGGAGTTGGATGTCGATCAGGTCGAGTACGCCCGCCTTCAGCGCCTGCTGGCCGGTGTAGGCGCCGTGCATCATCACGTTGCGCCCGCCTGCGGCTTGCTTGGCCTGTTCGACGCAGGCGGCGATGCCCTCGGTGACGTAATGCACTCGGCCGTAAGGGTTCTCGGTCGGCGGTCGGTGCGTCGGCACGTAGATCGGCACCCCGTCGTGGTGGTCCCCGCCCCAGTAACCGGCGAAGTCTCCGGTCCGTTTCCCTGTGATCACGGCACCGGTCGCCATGGCTTCGTCGAATACGAGTCGGCTGTTGGGGTATGTGGGACGGAAGGTGTGGGGCACATCCGCGTCGGACGCGCCTCCGCCGCTGAGCCAGTCCATCAGCCGCATTCCGTTGGTGCCGGCGGGGTTCTCCGCGTTGTCGTTCGGGCCGGTGATGAACCCGTCGAGTGACATGGCCATGGTCAGGAATACTTCAGACATTCCGCGTCATCCTTCACGTCCAGTTGGCGATAAGCGTTGGGACGACGCGGACGTCGGAAACTCATCGCGGTCGCGTCGGCTATCGCTGGGGTGGCCCGCGTCGGGGAGTTGGGTGGGTCGGGGATGATCTTTGCGTGCAGCGGGGTGTTTGGGATTGTTCGCGTGCGATGGCGTTGTCGCGGTTGCCTTTCGAGTTCGAGTGGGACGACTCGATCCGAGACGTGTTGCTCGACGATGACGATGAGCGGGATATGGGGCTGGCGGGGGAGCTGAGCCTGCTGCGGGATGAGGCGGTTTTCGGGATCGGGGTGGGTGCGGCGCAGTGGGTTGTCGCGCGGGTCGACGGGGTGGCGGCGGCCGCGGACGTGCTGGACGCGGTGCGGCGGGTGGAGGCGATGTGGGCGCTCGCCGCGGATTTGCGCAATGCGCGGCTTACCGAGCCGCAGGAGTACGAGGGACAGGCTCCGGCGAAAGCGGAAGAGCCGTTGTGGGCGTGCCGGAGACTGCTGTACTGGATATACGGTGCGGCGATCGATGGCGACGAGTTGCAGGGTGACTGTATGTCGCTGGTGCTGTTGGCGCGCCACGTGCTCGGGCCGCACGAGGGGTTCGCGACGTGGTTGAGCCAGGCCATCGAAAGAGCCAAAGGATGGTATGCGCTGGCGGACGACGACCCCGATGACGAAGACGCCCAACTGGTTTGGCGGCCGATGCCACCGGAGTCCTTCTGGCCGAGTCTCGCCCCGGCTACCGACGACGCCGCGCAGGCGCAGGTGGACGCCTTCCTGGCCGGGTTGGATCCGGCCACCAACCCCTATCTCTGTGAGATCCGGTGAAACAACGGGATTCGCGGTGGGTTGTCAATCGTTGTGGTCGGTGGGGTCTTCCGGCGGCAGTTGCTCCAGGGCCCAGCGGGCCCACTCCCGGTTGGTGGCGGTGATGCGTTCGCCGTATTCGAGGGCGATGCGGCCGTAGCGGGAGAGGTTGCTGTCGGTCCAGTCGATGGCGTGTTCGAGGTCGACTAATTCTTCGTGGGCGTGAGCGGCGCGGGTTTCCATGCCGGCGAGGTAGGCGCGGGCTTGGTCGCGGGGGATGACGCCCAGGAAGAAGATGCGGAGCAGGGCCTCGTTGCGGACGGTGGGTTTGGGGCTGGTGGTGGTGAGCCAGGTGCGGAGGTCGGCGAGGCCGGTGGGGGTGAGGGTGTATTCCTTGCGGCCGCGGGGGCCCTCGTCGGTGACTTCGATGAGTCCGGCTTCGGCGAGCTTGGTGAGCTCGGTGTACATCTGGCTCTGGGTGGCGGGCCAGACGTTGGCGAGCGAGTGCTTGAAGGTGCGCAGCAGGTCGTAGCCGCTGGCGGGGCCTTCGGACAGCAATCCGAGCAAGGCATACCGGAGACTCATGCGGATCACTCTACATTCCACTATTGACATGTCGGAACAGGAGGCTCAACCTTGGACATGTCAGAACTGGAATATCGTGTCGCCGAGGAGTTCTCGAAGTGTCGTATCTGCGCACCTTCGCCCCGTGGATCGTCTACGCAGTCATTCCCTCGCAGTATTGGAAGTGGTCGGCGCTGATCGCCGTCGTGATCGCGGTGGCCGGGGTGGTGACGCAGTTGCGCGCGGGCCGCAGTCTGGACTCGCTGATCATCGATCTCGGGTCGATGGTGTTCTTCGCGGTGGTCACGGTATTGGCGTTCGCCGATCCGGACACCGCGGTGCACGCCTACCTGCCCGCGCTCTCCAGCGGGGTGCTGGCGCTCATCGCGGGTTTCTCGCTGCTGATCCGCGTGCCGTTCACGCTGCCGATCGCCAAACAGACCACGCCGCAGGAGTTCTGGGACCAGCCGCTGTTCATCCGGACGGCGTATGTGCTCACCTCGGTGTGGACGGCCAGCTTCGTGATCGGCGCGATAGCGCTCACGGCGCTGGCCCATGGTTCGACCGGGCCGCGGGTCACCGTGCAGGTGCTGGCCTTCGTCCTCCCCGTCGTCTTCACCCTCCGCTACGTCGCCCACATCCAGAACAAGGCCCGCGCCGCGCTCGCGGAGTGAGCCCGCAAGTCAGGATTCGACATGACCGTCCCGTATCTCACCGGCAACTACGCACCCGTGACCGAAGAGGTCACCGCCCATGAACTCCCTTGTACCGGAACCATTCCCGAGAACCTCACCGGCTGGTACCTGCGCAACGGCCCCAACCCGAAGGCCGCGAATTCCAAGCACTGGTTCCTCGGCGACGGCATGGTGCACGGCGTGCGCATCGAGGGCGGTCGCGCCGCCTCCTACCGCAACCGGTGGGTGCGCACCAGCACCTTCACCGATGGCGCGACCGGCATCGACGCCCTGGGCAACCGCGACTTCACCGCCGGTGTCGCCAATACGCACATCATCCGTCACGCGGGCCGCACCCTTGCCCTGGTGGAATCCTCGTTACCCTACGAAATGACGAGTGAGCTGGTCACTCTCGGCCCGCACGACTTCGACGGCAAGCTCACCACCGCCATGACCGCGCACCCCAAGACCTGCCCGCTCACCGGCGAACTGCACTTCTTCGGCTACGACTTCCGCGAGCCGTACCTCACCTCTCACCGGGCCGAAGCCTCCGGCCCCCTCGAACTCAGCCGCGCTCCCGGTGTACCGGA
>NZ_JBSGBY010000192.1:0-13180 GCF_053601505.1 Nocardia sp. NPDC004722 | reverse complement strand
CGTTGATCAGGTTCTTGTCGCGCCCGCTGTCGGGTTTGAGCACGCTCTCCAGCGCCGAGAGCAGCTGGTCGAGCCGTCCGCCCTGGGCCAGCGAACCGGCCAGGTCGTCATCGGTGAGCAGGGCCTGGCCGTCGGGCGAGCCCGGTTGCCCGGCCACCAGCCGGGGCCGGTCGGCCAGCGGCCACAGCATGGTGGTGGCGACCGGCGGCGCGTCCGGGTTGGGCGGCGCGGGTTGGTGTTTCGGGTCGCCGGGCATGCCGAGGACGGGCAGCAGGAAGCGGGCGTCGTCGAGGCGGGCCTGGCCGCCGTAGTCGGGCTGGCCGTTCACATTGAGCAGCAGGGGGTAGACGCCCGGCGCGGTGATGTCGATCGACGAGATCCCGCTGGGCAGATCGGTTCCCGAGTGCAGGGCGACGGTGAGGCTGAACTGTTTGCGCTGTCCGGCGGTCAATTTCTCCGCGACGTCCTGGAATTCGCCGTTGACGTCGTAGTTGATCTGATCCAGTCGCAGCGCGGAGCGCAGCCCGCTGGGATTGGTGACCGCGCCCCCGCGCTGGATGCGGATGCTGATGTCGTTCACCGGCCGGTCGCCGATATTGGTGACGGTTCCGGCGACCACGAAGTAGGGGTCGCTGGCGCCGGTGATGGCGGTGGGCGTGACCGAATCCAGGGACAGTTTCAGGAATTTCGGTCCGGCCGGCTGTCCGCTGCCGTTGCCGGTGGGTTCGGCGGCGGCAATGGGCGTGGCGAGTCCTGGTCCGAGGATTCCCAGTGACGTGAGCACCGCCAGCATTACCGCGACGAATGAAAGCAGCGTGCGCTGCGATCCCGCACGCGTCATTGTCTGCCGTTCTCCATCCGGTCGATCAGCCGGTTGGCGACCTCGGCCAGCCTGCGCTCGTCAGCGTAGGCGAGCCGGGAGTCTAGTTCGCTCAAGGGAACCCAGGCCACCTTGGTGACTTCGACGTCGGCGTCGGAGAGTTCACCGCCGAGGCAGCGCATCAGATAGTGGTGCACGGTTTTGTGTACCCGCCGGCCCTCGGTGACGAACCAGTAGTCGATGCTGCCGAGTTCGGCGACCACGGTGCCCTGGATGCCGGTCTCCTCCTGCACCTCGCGGATGGCGGTCTGTTCGGCCGTCTCGCCCTCTTCGATATGCCCCTTGGGCAGCGACCAGAGCAATCGGCCGCGGCGGTCGGTGCGTCCGATGAGTGCGGCACAGCGTTTTTCCCGTGGACCGTCGAGGCCGTCCACGACCAGTCCGCCCGCGGAGGTCTCGCGGACGGTGCGCATGCGCGGTTTCGCCGCCCCGGCACCCGTGCCCGTGGTTTTCGCCGCAGTACCGGCCGAACCGCGCCGCCGGGGCTGGCGGCGTCGACTGTTCGCACGATCGGCCGGGGACACTGCGCCAGTCTATAGGTGACTGTGGCCCAGCCCGCCCCACCGCGGTAGCTCCTCTATATACAGAGCCCTCCTAGCTGGTAGACGCCGTTCGCGGCGCGGCACGCCGGATGCCCGGCCGGGGTGAGCGGAGGCTTTTCGGGGATCGGGCACCCGAACGACTAAGCTGCGTCTTTGTGGTTTCGCCGAAGTCCGAGGAAGCAGCCGTGGAGGATCGCCGTACCCGATTGCTGGCCGCCGCGGCGATAACCCTGGGACGGTACTCGGATGTGCTGACGCCACTCGGTGAACTGTTCGCCCAGCACGGGCATCAGCTGTATCTGGTCGGCGGCAGCGTCCGCGACGCGGTGCTCGGGCGGCTGGGCACCGATCTGGATTTCACCACCGACGCCCGTCCGGAGGTCGTGCAGGAACTCATGCGCGGCTGGGCCGATCATCTCTGGGACACCGGCGGTCTGGTGTTCGGCACGGTGAGCGCGTCGAAGGCCGGGCAGCAGCTCGAGATCACCACCTTCCGGGCCGATTCCTACGATCGGGTCTCGCGCAATCCGGAGGTCACCTTCGGCGACACCCTCGAGGGTGACCTGGTCCGGCGTGATTTCACGGTCAACGCCATGGCCGTGCGGATCGGTGAGCTGGGCGAGCTGGAGTTCGTCGATCCCCTCGACGGCATGTCCGCGCTGCTGGACGGCGTGCTGGATACGCCTGCGCTGCCGCAGGATTCGTTCGCCGACGACCCGCTGCGCATGCTGCGCGCCGCCCGTTTCGTCTCGCAGCTGGGCTTCGAGCTGGCCCCGCGGGTGCGGGCCGCGATCGTGGACATGGCCGCGGAGATCGATCGCATCACCGCCGAGCGGGTGCGCACCGAGCTGGACAAGCTGATCGGCGGCGAATACCCGACCGACGGCATCGACATCATGGTCGACACCGGGCTGGCCGAGCGGGTGCTGCCCGAGGTTCCGGCCATGCAGCTCGAGATCGACGAGCACCACCAGCACAAGGACGTCTACCAGCATTCGCTGACGGTGCTGCGCCAGGCGATCGACCAGGAGCAGGGCGATCCGGATCTGGTGCTGCGCTGGGCCGCGCTGCTGCACGACATCGGCAAGCCGCCCACCAAGCGCAACGAGCCCGGCGGCGGCGTCAGCTTCCACCATCACGAGGTGGTGGGCGCGAAGATGGTGCGAAAGCGCATGCGCGCCTTGAAGTATCCCAAGCAGTTCACCGAGGACGTGGCGCGGCTGGTGTACCTGCACCTGCGTTTCCACGGCTACGGTAAGGGCCAGTGGACCGATTCGGCGGTGCGCCGCTACGTGACCGACGGCGCGGAGTTGCTGCCGCGTCTGCACAAGCTGGTCCGCGCCGACTGCACCACCCGCAACAAGCGCCGCGCGGCGCTGCTGCGCTCCACCTACGACGATCTGGAAGTCCGCATCGAGCGGCTGGCCGAGCAGGAGGATCTGGCGCGGGTGCGCCCGGATCTGGACGGCAACGCCATCATGGAACTGCTGGATCTGCAGCCGGGTCCGGATGTCGGCAAGGCGTGGCGTTTCCTGAAGGAACTGCGCCTGGACCGCGGCCCGATGAGCCGGGATGAAGCGGAGGCCGCTCTGCTCGAATGGTGGCCCACGCAAAAGGCGTAGCGCTCAGAAGATGATGAGCGTCGTCCCGGCCACAATCGCCGAACGCATCTGAGCCAGGTCGAACGACCCGGTGATGGCGGGCAGGTCCGCACTGAAATGCACGTGCTCGCCGACCCTTTCGGCCCGGCCGATGCGCGCCTGACTCGGCAGCCCGGTCAGCGGAATCGGGTTCAGGGTGGTGAATCGCTTGGGCGCGCGCACTTTTCGCCAGTGGGCGCGGTGCACGGTGATGGACAGGACGTTGTCGGTGATCTCGGCCGCGGCCAGTGCCTTGATCTTCCGACGCCGATGCCGGGCGAGGATCAGCCCGTCGTCGGCCGGTTCCAGCTCCCAGTCGGGTTGCCAGCCGTTGATCCAGTCCAACAGCGCGGCAACGGATATCACCCCGCTCAGGTCGAGCTGGGCCGCGCGCACCTTGGTCGGTACCCCCGGGATGAGCCGCACCCCGTGTGCGATGACGGTCAGTTCCTCGATGGGATGCCGGTTCCAGTGCAGTCCGGTGAGCACGGTCTTGGTCTGGAAGTGCGCCCCGCGCCTGCGCACCTTGAGCGTGTGCAGCGTGGCGCGCAGGTCGTGACCCAGCAGGGTGGCGCTGACTTCCTGCCCGCCGAATTGGCTGAGGATGCCCTCCGAGAGCAGGGTCATGAGCACGTCGGGCATCAGCGCGGTGACTGTTCCCGCGCCGAAGTCGACGGCTGGTTCGAGCCAGGCGGTGGTGAAGCTGGTCCACGCGCCCAGAGACCAGGACTTCGGATCGAAATACGTGGCCATGATTGATCCGAGCGTACTGGCCGCCGGTGACCGCGCGTAGATCTGGAAAGTGAACAGAAACACGGACCCCACCCCTGTGATCCGCATCTACGGTTATATACGATTCGTCCTTCCGCAGATGCGGGTCTATTCTCCCTTTCATGCCCGATATCCGGATTCGTGACGCCGCCCAGCTGCTGGGCGTCAGCGACGACACCGTGCGGCGCTGGATCGACAGCGACGTGCTGACGGGACGCAAGGACGAATCCGGTCGCCTGGTGGTGGATGGCAGGGAGCTGGCGGAATTGGCCGTCGAGCAGGCCCGCACTCCACAGACCCGGATGGCTAGTGCCAGCTCGGCACGCAATCGGTTTCCCGGACTGGTCACCAGGGTGGTGGCCGATACCGTGATGGCACAGGTGGAGATGCAATGCGGACCGTTCACAGTCGTTTCCCTGATGAGCAGCGAGTCGGTGCGGGAGCTGGGCTTGCAGCCGGGGAGCGTGGCGTGGGCCAGCGTGAAGGCCACCACGGTGGTCGTGGAGACCGCCGCGGAGCCTGGCGGCACCGCCTAGGCGCGAAATCCGGTGCGGCGCTGGCCGCTACGGCGGTGCTGGGCGTCGGCCTGCTGTCGGGCTGCGGTTCGTCCTCGACCGGTAGCGACACCAAGACCATCACGGTTTTCGCCGCGGCCTCGCTCAAGCAGTCGTTCACCCAGATCGGCACCGAGTACGAGAAGCAGCACCCGGGTGTGAAGGTGACGTTCTCCTTCGCCGGTTCGTCGGATCTGGTGGCGCAGTTGAACAATGGCGCGCCGGCCGACGTCTTCGCCTCCGCCGATCAGGCGAACATGGACAAGGCGGTGAAGGGCGGCCGGATCACCGACAAGCCCACCGTTTTCGCCACCAACACGCTGACCATCGTGACGCCGCCGGGCAACCCGGCGCACATCGCTTCGCTGGCCGATCTGTCCAAGCCGGATCTGCGCCTGGTGGTGTGCGCGCCGCAGGTGCCGTGCGGCGCGGCCACCAAGAAGGTGACGGGCGACGCGAACGTGTCGATCAAGCCGGTGAGTGAGGAGTCTTCGGTCACCGATGTGCTGGCCAAGGTGACCTCGGGTCAGGCCGACGCCGGTCTGGTCTACGTCACCGACGCCGCCGGTGCGGGCGCCAAGGTGCAGACGGTGAACTTCCCGGAGTCCGCCAAGGCCGTCAACAGCTATCCGATCGCGGCCGTGGCCGATTCGAAGAACTCGGGCGCGGCCAAGGACTTCGTCGCGCTGGTCACCGGCCCGGACGGCCGCAAGATCCTGCAGCAGAACGGTTTCGTGCTGCCGTGATGCGACCCCCGGTCTGGCTGCTGGTGCCGGCGGCCATCGGCTTCGTGCTGGTGGCCGGACCGCTGGTAGCCCTGACCGGGGCGGTGGACTGGTCGCATTTCCTGGACCTGATCACCTCGGAGTCCTCGCGGGTGGCGCTGCTGCTGAGCCTGCGCACCTCGCTGGCGGCGGCCGTCGGCTGCGTCGTGCTGGGGGTGCCGATGGCGGCGGTGCTGGCGCGTGCGCGCTGGCGGTTGCTGCCGGTGCTGCGGGCACTGGTGTTGCTGCCCTTGGTTTTACCGCCGGTGGTCGGCGGCTTGGCCCTGCTGTATCTGTTCGGCCGCCACGGTCTGCTGGGCCGGGAGCTGGAGTCGATGGGTATCCGCATCGCCTTCAGCACGACGGCGGTGGTGCTGGCGCAGACCTTCGTGGCCCTGCCGTTCCTGGTGATCACGCTGGAGGGGGCGATGCGCACGGCGGGTGACCGTTTCGAGCGGATCGCCGCGACGCTGGGTGCGCGTCCCTCGATCGTGTGGTGGCGGGTGACGCTGCCGCTGCTGCGCCCGGCCCTGGTGTCGGGGACGATCCTGGCGTTCGCGCGGGCGCTGGGCGAGTTCGGCGCGACGCTCACCTTCGCGGGCAGCCTGCAGGGCACCACCCGCACCCTGCCGCTGGAGATCTATCTGCAGCGCGAGTCCGATCCCGATGCGGCGGTGGCGCTTTCACTGCTGCTGGTGCTGGTGGCGGCCGTGATCGTGCTGGTGGCCTACCGGCGGCCGGGTGTCGTGCCGGACCGGGTACCGGGCGGTGCGAGCTAGCGTGGCAGGCATGTCATCGGTTTTCGTCCCCCGCGCCGAGCGCATTGTCGATGCGCTGCTGACCGCCGATCCGCACCTGGCCACCTCGGTCGGCGACCACCGGGTCGACGACCGGCTCCCGGACTTCTCGCGGGCCGCCGTGCGGGGCCGGGTCGCCATGCTGCGCGAGGCCTCGCACGCGCTGGCGGAGGTCGACGACGAGGACCTCGCACCCGAGGACCGGGTCGATCTCGCGCTGTTGCAGCAGCGGGTCGACGGCATGCTCTTCGAGCTCACCGACGTGTGCGAGCACGAGTGGAATCCGCTGGTGCACAATCCCGGACCGCTGCTGCACCATTTGCTCTCGCGTCCGTTCGCACCGGCCGAGGTCCGCCTGGAGGCGCTGCACGCCCGGTTGACGGCCCTGCCCGACGCCCTCGCCACCGCCCGTGCGGTGCTGCGCGATTCGCCGCGCGTCCACGTGGAGACCGCGATCGGCCAGTTCACCGGGGTGGCGGCGCTGGTGCGCGAGCAGGTCCCGGTGCTGGCGGCCGAGGAGCCCGGGTTCGAGATCGAACCCGCTGCCGCCGAGGCGATGTCGGCGCTGACCGAGTTCACCGCGTGGCTGACCGATCGACTGGACAGTTCGGATCGCGATCCGCGCCTGGGCCGCCGCCTGTGGGAGGCCAAGCTCTGGCACACCCTGGACACCGATCTGAGCTCCCGCGAGATCCTGGAGCGCGCCACCGCGCACCTGGAGCAGTTGAGTGGCGAGATCCGTTCCGCCGCCGGGGAACTGCTCGGCGTCGCGAATCCGGACGACGACACTGTGCGCAAGGCGCTGGCGCAGCTCTCGGCCGATCATCCCGGCAATGACACGGTGGTCGCGGTCGCGGCGGACGCGCTGGCGGAGGCCACCGCGTTCGTCCGCGCGCACGGATTGGTCTCCCTGGTCGAGGATCCGCTGGTGATCGAGGAGATGCCGGAGTTCGCGCGGGGTGTCGCGGTGGCCTACTGCGATCCGGTCGGCCCGCTCGAAACCGCTGAGCTGCCGACGTTCTTCGCCATCGCGCCCACCCCGGCGGACTGGTCGTCCGACCGTGTGACCTCGTTCTACCGCGAATACAACGACCACATGATGCGCAATCTGACCGTGCACGAGGCCATGCCCGGCCACTACCTGCAACTGGCCCGCGCCCGCCGCTTCCGCGGCTCCACCCCGATCCGCGCCCTGTGCTGGAGCGGCACCTTCATCGAGGGCTGGGCCGTCTACGCCGAGAAGCTCATGGCCGACACCGGTTTCGGCGGTCTCCCGGTGCGCCTGCAACAGTTGAAGTCGCACCTGCGCATGACCATCAACGCCATTCTCGACCAGTCGGTGCACTGCGACGGCATGGCCCGCGCCGAGGCCATGCGCCTCATGCTCGACCACGGCTTCCAGGAGGAGGGCGAGGCCGCCGGGAAGTGGCGTCGCACCCTGCTCAGCTCCACCCAGCTGTCCACCTACTTCGTCGGCTACACCGAGGTCGCCGCCCTCGCCGCCGCCCGCCCCATCGTCACCCCGCCCCGCGACTGGCACGACGCCATCCTCGCCCACGGCTCCCCCGCCCCCCGCCACCTGCGCACCCTGCTCGGCGCGGAGGTGAACTGATCCGGTGACCGACCGAACACGTTGCCGCATACCAGATTCCGACCTCGGGCGGCACGGATGACCGGGCTGGCGGTGTCGGCGTGCCTGGCGGACCGGAACTTCCAGGTCGACCTGCAAGTCCCGGAGGGCGAGGTGCTGGCGGTGCTGGGACCCAATGGTGCGGGCAAGTCCACGTTGCTGGATGTGGTCTCGGGCCTGCTCGTACCGGACACCGGCGAGGTGCGCCTCGGCGATCGGGTGCTGACGGATACCGCGAAAGGCATTGCGGTGCCGCCGCATCGGCGTGACGTGTCGCTGTTGGCGCAGGACGCGCTGCTGTTCCCGCATCTGTCGGTCGAGTCGAATGTGGCGTTCGGGCCGCGCAGCCGGGGCATGCGGGGCCGGGCCGCGACGGCCCTGGCCCGGGAGTGGTTGCGCGCGGTCGAGGCCGAGGATTTCGCGAACCGGTCGCCCGGTTCCCTCTCCGGTGGTCAGGCCCAGCGAGTGGCGCTGGCCCGCGCGCTGGCCGTGCATCCGCGGGTGCTGCTCCTCGACGAACCCATGGCCGCACTGGACGTGACCGCCGCCCCGGCCATGCGCGCCCTGCTGCGCCGCGTCCTGCGGGACACCGCCGCCGATGCCGCCCCGCTGCCGGACACCCGGCCCAGCGCGACGATCCTCGTCACCCACGACATCATCGACGCCGTCACCCTCGCCGATCGGGTCGCGGTCATCGAATCCGGCCGCGTCATCGAATCCGGTCCGGTGGCAGCGGTTTTGGCGCGTCCGCGCAGCGTCTTCGCCGCGCGCGTCGCCGGAGTGAACCTCATTCTCGGGACCTCGGCCGACGGCGGCAGCGCCGGGCTGGGCGCGGTCACCGACGGCGATACCGCGGTGTTCGGCAGGTCCGAGGAGAAGTGGGTGGTGGGTGGCCGGGCCGCGGCGGTGTTCTCACCGGTGGCCGTCGCGGTGCACCTCGCTCGTCCGGAGGGCAGTCCCCGCAATGTGTTCCGGGTGCGGGTGTCCGAATTGGAGGATCGCGGCGGCCTCATCCGGGTCCGCGCGCTCGACGGTCCCGGGGCGGCCGCGGGCCTGGCGGCGGATCTGACGCCCGCAGCCGTTGCCCAGCTGGGCGTGACGCCCGGCATGGAGGTCTACTTCGCGGTCAAGGCCACCGAGGTCGACGTCTACCCTTATTGATCAGGGCAGATGTGGGATTCGCGGGTGCTGGGCGACGGGTGCGCCCACAATCGGATCACGACGACGGCTGGAGGACGCATATGACGCTGGATCTGAACAGCGACCTCGGCGAGGGGTTCGGCGACTACGTGATGGCCGATGACGCCGCCATGCTGGACGTGGTCACCAGCGCGAACATCGCCTGCGGCTTCCACGCCGGGGATCCGGCCATCATGCGGCGCACCTGCGTGCTCGCCGTCGAGCGCGGCGTGCGCATCGGCGCGCACGTCGGCCACCGCGACCTGCCCGGCTTCGGTCGCCGCGCGATCGCCATCGCCCCGGCCGACCTGCGTGACGAGACGCTTTATCAGCTCGCCGCCCTGGACGGTTTCGCCCGCGCCGCCGGGGACCGGGTGCGCTACCTGAAACCCCATGGCGCGCTGTATCACCAGGCCGCCGCGGATCGCGCGCTGGCCGACGCGATCGTCGCGGCCCTGCGCGAATTCGATCCGGCGTTGTCGCTGCTCGGTCCGGCCGACACCGAGCTCGAGCGCGCCGCGCTCGTCGCCGGAACACCGTTCGTGGGTGAGGGTTTCGCCGATCGCGCCTACACCCCGGCGGGCCTGCTCGCGCCGCGCGGCCTGCCCGGTTCCGTGCTGGACGCGGACGCCGCCGTGGCGCAGGCGCTGTCGATCGCCCGCGACGGCAAGGCCACCGGTGTGGACGGCGGCACCGTGGCGGTGTCGGCCGCGAGCATCTGTGTGCACGGGGATTCCCCGGCGGCGGTGGAGATGGCCCGGCGCATCCGGGCCGCGTTGGACGAATCCGGCACGCCCGTCCGGGCTTTCGCCTGATCGCGGGTGAGCGGCCATGACCGATCCCGAACAGTTCGACGTCGCCGGCGAGGTGCGGGCGGCGGGTGACCGTGCGCTGCTGGTGATTCCCCCGCTGCGGTCCATGATCGCC
The DNA here is from genome assembly GCF_053601505.1 of Nocardia sp. NPDC004722. Classification (NCBI taxonomy): domain Bacteria; kingdom Bacillati; phylum Actinomycetota; class Actinomycetes; order Mycobacteriales; family Nocardiaceae; genus Nocardia; species Nocardia sp. NPDC004722. Next base: position 3,496 of record NZ_JBSGBY010000192.1, on the reverse strand, counting down.
GATCTGGTGGCGGCGCTGCGTCCGCGTCCGCCGGGGGTGGTGGATGTGCTGCCTGCCGCCGAGACCGTACTGGTCATCCTGACCTCCCCCGCCTCGGCCGAACGGGTGCGACAGCGACTGCTGGCCCTGCTGGCCCGCCTCGATGCCCGCGCCCGCGTCACCGCGGGCGACCGTGCCATGCCCGACCGTCCGATCGACGCGGCGGGCCGGGCCGTCGCGGAGGATCCCGTCACCATCCCGGTCCGCTACGACGGGGAGGATCTGGCGGCGGTCGCGCGGCTGCTGGACCTCACCCCGGCCGAAGTGATCGCCCAGCACACCGGGACCGTATGGCGTTGCGCCTTCGTGGGTTTCGCGCCCGGCTTCGGCTATCTGGAATCCCCGGACGGCAGGCTGTCGGTCCCGCGCCGCACCCAGTCCCGCACGGCGATCCCGCCGGGCGCGGTGGCGCTCGCGGGCGGCTATTCGGCGGTCTACCCGCGCAGCAGTCCGGGCGGCTGGCAGTTGATCGGCACCACGGAAGTGCCGATGTGGGACGTCGATCGGAAGCCGCCCGCGCTGGTGCGCGCCGGTACCCGGGTTCGTTTCGTGGAGATCGGCTCCGTAGACGGAGGGATGCGCTGATGAGCGGTTTGCGAGTGGAGCGGGTGGGCCCGCTGGCGACCATTCAGGACCTGGGCCGCCCCGGCTGGTACGACTCCGGGGTGGGCACCGCGGGCGCGGCGGACCGCGCCTCGCTGCGGCTGGCCAACCGGCTGGTCGGAAATCCGGAGGGCGCGGCCGGTATCGAGGTGCTGCTGGGCGGGCTGGAGCTGCTGGCGCAGCGGCACAGCACCGTCGCGGTGACCGGCGCGTCGGTCCCCATCACCGTCGACGATCGGCCCATGGGCACCGCCAGCGTGCTGGAAATGGAAGAGGGACAGCGACTTCGGCTCGGCTTCGCGGCCACCGGACTGCGTGCCTACGTGGCGGTGCGCGGCGGGATCGAGGTCGCGCCGGTGCTGGGTTCCCGCAGCCGCGACACCCTCTCCGGCATCGGACCCGAACCGCTGCGCTCGGGCGACCTGCTGCCGGTCGGCCGCCCGCCGCGCAGCTGGCCGATCGTGGATGTCGCCCCGGTGCCGACCTTGGGCAACGACCTGCTTACGCTCCGCGCCGTGCCCGGACCGCGGGCCGACTGGTTCGCCGACGCCGCAGCGCTTTTCGCGGGCGAGTGGTCGGTGTCCTCGGACACCGACCGCATCGGCGCGCGCCTGGACCGCCGCAGCGGTCCGCAGCTGCGGCGCAGCGGGTCGAGCGAATTGCCCACGGAGGGTATGGCATTGGGGTCGGTCCAGGTACCGCCCAGCGGTCAGCCGGTGGTCTTCCTGGCCGATCATCCGATCACCGGCGGCTATCCGGTGATCGCGGTGGTGGTGGACGCCGATGTGGATGCCGTCGCACAGGCTCGGCCGGGTCAGGCTTTGCGCTTCCGGCGACTCGAATAATGCTGCGTCACTTCAGCGTCGCGTGCATGAGGTACACGTTGTAGCTGTTCCAGGCCGACATGGTGAAGTACAGATCCTTCCCGGTCGACCACGGATGGATGTACCCGCCGTAGGTCGTCGGATAGTCGTCGGTGTCGACCAGCGTCACCGGATCGGTCCACGCCCCTTGCGGTTCCGCGGTCGTGCGCAGCACCAGGGCGTGCCGGTCGAGATCCAGGTAGAGCATCTGCCACTGTCCGCTCGACTCGTCGTAGCGCACCGACAGCTCACCGGCCGTCCCGGAAACCACTGGCGTGGCCAGCAATTCGTCCGGCCCGAGCGCGGGCACCCAGGTGCCGTTGACCCAGTACTGGTAGGCGGACTTGTTGAGCACCTGGTCCGTGCTCACCCGCGCGAGCCCGATGGTGCCGAAGCGGCCGTTGGGGGTGCCGAACATGTAGACGTACCCGTCGTGCGGAGCCATGCCGACCACCTGGAAGCGGCCGAGCCCGAAGATGTTGTCCCAGCGCGCCCATTCCGACTTGGTCCAGGTGCTGCCGTTGTCGTCCGACCAGGCCAGGCCGCCCAGATTGGTCCACCACATGCCGGGCTTGTGCCGACTCCAGCGGGCCACCGACATATAGGTCAGGTACTGGCGTCCGCCCAGCGCGAAGCCCGAGGTGGGGATGGTGGTGATCTCGAAATTGTCGACCTTGCGGCTGCCCAGGATCTCCGCGGCGTGGCAACGGCTGTCCTGGGCGAAGGTGTCGAGCTTCAGCCCCTGGGACAGATCGCGATTGCTGCTGAAGGCGATCGAGTTGCTGCGCCAGTCCTGATCCCCGGCACCCGCGCCGGGCGGCTCCCAGCCCTTGCCGAAGGTGTCCCCGAACGCGACCGCGACCTGCCCCGGCTTCGACTCCCACATGATCCCGAGGTCCGTGCCGTCCACCGACCAGCGCATGTCGGTGCGATTGGTGGAGCCGTGCCCGGTCACCTGATTCACCAGAACCAGCGAGTCGAGCTCGCTCGGGGCCACCGGTGCGACGACCGGCGCGGGCGCCGGGAGCTGTAGGGCCGGAGCGGGTTGCGGTTGGGGCGGGGGCGGATCGCCGCCGGGTACCGGGATCGGGATCGTCTCGGGAACCTGATCGAACTGCACCTTCGGCAGTCCCGGCAGCTGGAACCCGTCCGAACTGCTACCGGACTGCGGGGCGGGCGACGGCGCCGCGGGTTCGGGCGTGGGCGTCGGCTCGGGTGTGTCGCCACCCGTGCCCGGGTCACCGGATGCCTTGGCCGGGTCGCCCGGCGGATCGGCCGGATCACTCTCGGGCGCAGCGATTTCCGGCTTGGGGCTCTGATCGTTGCGAATATCCGGGCACGGATTCCCACACGGGTCCGCCGGCAGCGGTGCGGGATCGATCCGGGTGTTGTCCAAGGGCGGCCCCGGCACGGGAACCTGGGTGAATTGCGGGACCGGGACCTGCACATGGATGGTGTTGTCCGGGGCGGGCGGTGGCGGTGGCAGATTCGGATCGGGTTGCCGGGCCAGCGGATCGAATTTCGTTTCGCCGCAATCGTTCATGGTCGGCGGTTGCCAGGGGGCCAGGGGACCGGCGGTGGCCGGTGCGGCGGGCAACAGCATGGTCGCCAGTACCGCCGCGCCCGAGAGTGCCAGGGCGGCAGTCGCTCTGGCGCGTGCCGTACGCATCCCTGCCACCGTAGCCCGCTCGATGGCATCCGGGTAGCGATCTTGGCGTGTCGCGCGGGTGGTGTGATCGAGCCGATATGTCTATCGCCCGGTCCGCCGTCGGGAATTGCCCGCGATGGCCGCGATACCGCACGCGTAGGTCGCCGCCGCGCCGATCGCGACCGCGGGCGAGCGTCCGTCGGCGGGCACGAGCAGCGCCGTGCCCGCCAGCGCCAGCACGAAGGTGATGTTGAAAACGGTGTCCTGCAGCGCGAATACCTGACCGCGATGGGTGTCGTCGATGGTGATCTGCATGGCTGCGTCCCCGGTCAGCTTGATGACC
>NZ_JBSGBY010000191.1:0-13261 GCF_053601505.1 Nocardia sp. NPDC004722 | reverse complement strand
CGGCGCGTTGAAGCTGGTCTTCGGGCTGCAATGGCTGCGCAAGGCGGTGCTGCGCGGCTCCGGATATCGCGCACTGCACGACGAGACGGCGGCGTTCCAGAAGCAGATCGCCCATGCCGCAACGAGTTCGGGCGGTGGGCGCGGCGTCGTCGAGGACTGGTACGGATTCACTCTGGCGTTCAAGGGCGTCGTCCTCGAAGGTCTCGAGGTCGTCTTCATCGTGGTCACCTTCGGTGCGAATCAACACGACATTCCCCTCGCCGTGATCGGCGCCGGGGTCGCGGTGGTGGCCGTCGCGCTGCTCGGCGTGGCCGTGCGCGCGCCGCTGGCTCGCGTCCCCGAGAACACCATGAAATTCACTGTCGGAGTAATGCTGACGGCGTTCGGCCTCTTCTGGTCCGGTGAAGGCGCGGGAGTGACCTGGCCTCACGCGGATGTCGCGCTCTTGGCGCTGGTGCCCGCCATCGCCGCCGTCGCGATCGCGGCGACGTTCGTACTGAAGCGAATTCGCGCTCGAACGTCGCGACGGATCGAGGCAGCCACATGAGGGCTTTCCGAACTTTTCTTGCGTTCTGGTACGACTTCCTCATCGGTGACGACTGGTTCGCGGCACTCGGCGTATTCGTGGGCCTCGCCGCGACGGCCACCCTCGTGCACCTCGGAATCAATGCCTGGTGGCTATTGCCGATAACGGTCGCCATTGTTTTCGGCATCTCGTTACGGCGCGGAATCGGCCCGTAACCGACAGGCCAGTAATCTGCTTCGCGTGAGTAAGGAATTCGGGGTGGACGTTGTGGGCGCGCTCGATATAGCGCGGGCCGCGACGGAGTTCGAGTGGACGTGGACCGCACAGGACGCCGATCGCTTTGCGTGGCAAGTCGGTTGGAGTATGCCGCAGGGATCGGAGCCGCGGCGCACGGAATCAGGGGAGGTCTATCTCGGTTATCGGACCGGGCTGCGGGTCTCGGAACCGGAAGCGACATTCGCGATCAGTGCCGAGGGCGCACTGGATTTGGTGTGGTTGCAGATCTCCGATGAGCGTCCGCAACGGCACGGACCGGTACCGGCGGAGATCTTCGAAGGGATCGTCGATCGATTCCGAATGGTCTACGGGGAGCCCGCCGAGCGACACGACGGCCCCGTTTTCGTGCCGAGCGTGACCTGGGTGCTGCCCTATCTGGTGATCCGGCTGTCGCGCGACACCTCCGTGGATCTGCGCCTGACGGATCCGGTTCGGTACCGCCAGGCGGCCACGCCCGACAGCGGCAACGAGGACCGGTGGGCCGATCTGAGCGAGCGAGCTAGGGCCGGAATGGAATTCGCCGATCGGATCCAGATCGTGCTGGCCGCCGACTTCGGACGTGGCTTCGGGCCGCGTCGTGTGCCCGGCTCGGGACCCGAGGCGCAACCGCGCCCGCACGGCCGCGCCGGCAAAGGCTCGTGGTCGCGAGCCGAAATCCTCCAGCTCTGCCGCGATCTGGGCTGGGCCGCCGAGGAGGACAGGTACGCCGTCCATGCCGACGGCCCGTCGGATCTGATGCTGCTGGCCGGTGTGACCGCCGAATACCAGCAGCGCTACGACTACGGCGACCACGATGTGGTGTACCTGGTACAGCATCTGCCCGAAGAAGCCGTCGACAGCGCGTACCGGGTGGCCCTGCGGGAATGCGTGCGTCTGCTCGGTGTTCCCCACCTGGTCGGCGGCCCCGACGCGTTCGCGAAGTGGCGCTACACCGACACGACCATCGAATTGACCCGTGAACAAGGCGGTTCGGCCGACGTCACGCTGGCCGTCCGGCCGACCCACGCCCACGAATGGGAGGAGGGTCGCAACCAGGAATACGGTGACTACGGCGAGGATTGGGTCGGCAAGCTCTGGGAGTTGCAGCCCGACACCGAACTCACCGCCGCGCTGGGCGGGTCGATGCACTACCCCGAGCCGAACGCCGAGGACTGGGAGGAACTCGGCTGGAATCTGGAACGGATCTTCACCTCCTTCGCCGCCGATCTGCCGGTGCTGGACCCGTACGGCACCGAGGTCGCCTGGTCCATCAAACAGGTGGGGGTCGCGGAAGGTCTTGCGCGCGGCTGGTTCTCGCCGAGCGGCGGAATGCTGGAGCTGAGACGGGGCGGGCAGTGGGAACAGCGCATGTATCCGGCCGGGGCCGAGGCCGGTCGCACGATCGCCGCGCTGACCCTCGCCGCCCTGCGTGACAGTCCCGCGAAGTCGCCTGCGGACCTGGAGGTGAAGGCCGAGGCGACGCAGTCGCCGCAACGATTGAACGACGTCCGCTTCGGGATCGGTGAGGACGAGATCGACTGGGGCGACGAAGATCCCGACGACTACGACTCCGATGATGACGACGACATCCGGATCGCCGCTCGCCCGGCCAGGTCCGATGGCTCCCAGCGCACCCACGGCGCCTGGGAACGCACACCCGCCGACGACCGGGCCTTCCTACGCCGCCTCGCCATCATCGCCGAGAACGCCATCCGCGGCGGCACCACCGCCGTCCCCGACGAGGACCGCTGGGTGGTCCCGCCCCAATGGCGCAGCGGCGCAGAGGAATTCCGCGGCCGCGCCGGTTCCCCGCCGCCGCCCGTCGATCCCCGCGCCACCGAGGCGCTGATCGGCATCCTCGACTCCTGCCGTTCCCGGCTGACCGCCATGCTCGCCGAAACCCGGGACAACGGCTTGGTCGCCATCGCCGACGCGGCCGCCGCCTACCTCGACGCACCGGCGCGAACCCCGTCCCCGCTGGGCGCGGCGGCCATCTGGGTGCTGGTGGCCGAGGACTATTGGGAGTGCTGCCGCGCCTCCTTCCCGCACATGGATCACGTGGAGCGCGACATCCTGCCGCGCTTCGTCGACAGCTGGCTGTCCTGCTACGGTCTGGCCTTCGCCGCCGAGACCGTGGTTCTCGCCCGCGGACTGAACGTGGAGTCGGGCTTTCCACACGGTTCGCTGCACGCCCTCGGGCGAACCGATTGCGGCCCGGCGCATTCCGACAACATCATCCGCCGGGTTCGGGCGCATATGGCGTTCGCGCCCGAGCCGATGTACCGGCAGGCGGCCGCGCACCTCGCGAGCGTCCGTCATCGCCTCAACACGGTGTGGGCCAGACTCGCGACCTCCTACCTGATGCCCGAACGCCAGGATTGGGTGGACGCCGACCTGACGCTCGATGGGCTCGACCGCTACAACCACTCGGTGTCGATGCTGGCCACATCCTTGACGCGACCCGACCAGTACAAGCGCTTCCACGCCGCGGCCGGGGAACCGATGGTCGTGGAGATCGAGCAGTTGTACAGCATGCTGGTGCAAGTGGGTCCCGACGCCCTCGACGTGCTCTCGGAATGGGTGTCGGACGCCGCCGACGGCATGCACGATATGCGCAGCGCCGCAGACGTTCTCGCCTGGATACCCACCGACAGCGCCTACGAGGTGCTGCTCGATCTGCGCGACAACGAGGAGGCGGTCGATGCCCTGACCGCCGCCACCGCGCGCTACCCGCATCGAGCGCTGCGCCTGCTGAACGAAGCGTCCTCGGTCACGGAATCCGAGGACTCACCAACAAGATTCGATCCGCTGGGCCTGCGCACGTACGCCTCCGCGGTGCGTGCGCGAATCGGTCTGCCCGCGCGGTCCGAGGCCAGCGCCATCCCCTACGCGACCCTTGGGTTGATGGCGCTGTGCGTGCTGGCCTATGTGGTCATCGCGGTGCAAGCTCACAGCTTCCACCCCACCCCGCAGCACTCACGGGTGTACGCGGATCTGATGCTGACGCGCCGATCGGTCGTCGACGGGCAGGTGTGGCGGGTATTGACCGGTGGCTTCCTCACCAGCAATCCGTCCTACCTGGCTGTCACGCTGGTGTTCGGTTGCATCGTCGGGTATTTCGGCGAAGCGCTGCTGGGTCGGGCCCGATACGCCGCGATCTTCGTGGTCTCGCTGCTCGGCGGTACCGCCGCGGTCATGTGGACGATCCAGAGCTATGCGAGCTTCGGGCCGACCGCCGGCGTGTTCGGCGGGATGGCCTCGGCGGTAACCGTCTACGCGGTCATGCACCGTTCCCGGTGGGTGTCCGTGCTCGTTTCGGTGGGGGCCGTAGTCGGCGTCGGCGTGGAGTTGTGGCTGCATCCGAGCCTGTGGTGGGGCAATGTCGGGGCGATCGGCACGGCGGTGGTGGCCACCATCGGCTTCATCAGCCTGCCCCGCTGGCTGCGGGCCAGGACCGACGACGCGTCGCGGACCATCGGCTGGCTGGCCATGGGTGCGGTCACCTTGTACACGCTGGTATCGATCGGCGGTGTGATGGCGATCCTGTCCTGATCGCCCGCCGTTCCTGGTCATGATGGAAACCGTCAGTGACAGAATGGATTTCGGCGCGGGGAGCGCCGAATATCGCACGGCACACTGGCGGCATCATGGCAGATTCATTCGGGGCGGCGGTTCCTTCGCTACCGTGGCGGTTCAGTACCCATACCCTCGATGTCGAGCAGGCCAGCGAGCAGGGCGGTGAGACGTATTACCCGTTGCGAATGCGGGTGCTGGGCCGCGGCGAACAGTTCGGGATGTCGATCGAGGCCATGCAGCTCGGCGCGATCCTGGTGGGCGACTGCCGATTCGACGCCGATATCCGCATGGACTTCGCCGAACTGCGCCGCTTCTATCACCTCAATATTCCGCTGACGGGCCAACTTTCGTCGAAGAATCTCGGCAACGACATCGAGGCGACGCCGCAGCGCGCCGTGCTGTACGGCCCGACCGGCGATGTGCAACTGAGTCATTGGAGCGCCCGCAGCCGCATTCTGTGCATCAAGATTCGCCGCGATGCCCTGGAATCGGAATTGGAGCGGCTGCTGCAACGCCCGATTCGCGGGCCGATCCCCTTGGCCCCCTCGATGGATCTGACCCGCGGCTACGGGCGGGTCGTGCGGGACCTGGCGTGCCTGCTGGCCGGGCAGATCGGTGAGCCGGAACCCCTGGCCCGGCAGGAGATCATCGGTGAACCGTTGTGGCACAGCATGCTCGCCCACCTGCTGGCGGCCGCCGACCATCGGGATCACGAGGAATTGCTCAGGCCGGGTCCGCCGTGCCGTCCACCGGCCGTGGCCCGCGTTGTCGAGGCGATGCGTGCCGCGCCGGAATATCCGTTCACCGCGGCGGATCTCGCGGAGACCGCCGGAGTCAGCATCCGCACGCTGCAGGCCGCCTTCCGCACCCATCTCGACTGCTCCCCCATAGCATATCTGCGAGAGCTGCGCTTGGAACGGGCACACGCGGAATTGGCCGCCTCGGACCCGGCGCACACCAGCGTCGCCGATATCGCCTACCGATGGGGTTTCACGCATTTGAGCCGATTCGCGCATGCCTACGGTCGGCGCTACGGCGTCTTGCCGTCGGAAACTCTGCGCAAATCGGCTGTCGGCCGCGCGAATCGGATCGTGCTGACAAAGGGGTGAACCCTAATCTTCAGGGGTGAATCTCGTGCGAGGGGTCCCGGGATTCGGATCGACGGGGGCGGCGGGTATTTCGATATGACGACCATCTACGAGCAGATCGGCGGTGAGCGCGTCCTCCGGGACGTGGTCGACGATTTCCATCGCATGGTGCTGCACGATCAACGCCTCGCGCCCTTCTTCGCCGACTCCGACCTGGAGCGGCTGCAGGATCGGTATGTCGCCTTCTTCTCCGCCGTGCTCGGCGGACCCGGCCCTTACCTCGGTCCGTCGATGCGGCAAGTCCATTGCGGCCGCCACATCCGACTGGTCCATTTCACGCTGGCCACCGGCTATCTGGCGAATGCATGTGGCGCGGCCGGAATCCCGCTGCATCTGATCGGCGCGATCCTGCACGTCATCGCCCCGCTCGCCGATGACATCGCGACTGAAAGCCTGGTGAACGAGCCCTAGCTATGGCGGATCACACGCGAAATTCGGTGGCATCAACCCGGCAACCTGATTAGCATAGGAAACGTGTTGGGCTTCTCCGCCACGCCGATGACGTCGTAGGTCTGCCCTCCGGTCGCGTGTACGCGTAGCTTTTCATCCCCCTTCTGGGCGGTTGCGGTTCAGGGAGCGAAACCCGCACACCTGAGTCCGTCGCACCTTCAGGAGGCACATCTGTGAGCCCGGGAGTCGTAGCCCCGCCCCGTTCCGAACTTCGACACACTCCCGGCGACGCTCCACCGCACAGCACCTTCGGGTCGCTGCGCATCCGCAACTACCGCCTCTTCTTCACCGGTCAGGTGATCTCCAATACCGGCACCTGGATGCAACGGATCGCCCAGGACTGGCTGGTGCTGAGCCTCACCGGCTCCGCGGCGGCGGTCGGCATCACCACCGCCCTGCAATTCCTGCCGATGCTGCTGTTCGGGCTCTACGGCGGCGTGCTCGTCGACCGGCTGCCCAAGCGGCCGTTGCTGGTGTGCACCCAATCCGCCATGGGCGCAACCGGACTCGCGCTCGGCGTGCTCACCCTCACCGGTCAGGTACAGGTGTGGCACGTCTACGCCACCGCCTTCGTCCTGGGCCTGGTCACCGTGGTCGACAATCCGGCCCGGCAGACCTTCGTGTCGGAAATGGTGGGGCCCGATCAGCTGGCGAACGCGGTGAGCCTCAATTCCGCGAACTTCCAATCCGCGCGGCTCGTCGGCCCCGCTGTCGCGGGCGTGCTGATCGGCGCGGTCGGCAGCGGCTACGCGTTCGTGTTCAACGGACTGTCGTTCCTGGCCCCGATCGCGGCGCTACTGCTCATGCGGACCGGCGAACTGCGCGCGGCCGCGCCCACACCGCGCGGCAAAGGACAGTTGCGTGAGGGATTGCGGTATGTCGCGGGCCGTCCCGACCTGATCTGGCCGATCGTGCTGGTCGGCTTCATCGGCACCTTCGGATTCAACTTCGCGATCTGGCTGACCGCCTTCACCGAGACCGTATTCCATTCCGACGCACGCACATACGGCCTGCTCAACACCCTGATGGCGGCGGGCTCCCTGGCCGGTGCCCTGCTCGCCGCCCGCCGCGCCACCTCCCGCTTGCGCGTACTGGTCGCCGCGGCGGTGATCTTCGGATTCCTCGAGGTGGTCGCCGCGATGACCCCGTCCCTGTGGCTGTTCGCCCTCCTGCTGATACCGATCGGCATGTTCGGCCTGACGGTCAACGTGACCGCGAACTCCTCGATCCAAATGGCCACCGACCCGGCCATGCGCGGCCGAGTCATGGCCCTCTACATGATGGTCTTCACCGGCGGCACCCCGGTCGGCGCGCCCCTGGTCGGCTGGATCACTGACACCTACGGCGCCCGCCTCGGCTTCGCCGCGGGCGGTGCGATCTCGGCGCTCGCCGCCGTCGCCATCGGCCTCATCCTCGCCCGCATAGCGGGCCTGCGCCTGCGCGAACTGGGCGGAACTCGCCTCGTCGCCGCCGCAGCCCGGTAACCACCGTGCGACCGGCGCGCTCAGGCAAACTGGTCTCGTGCGTGATGTGATGCGGCGGCACCGGGTGCTGAGTTTCGGGGATGGCTTCTGGGCGACGGATGAGGCGGAGCGGTGACGCGGCTGTTTTCGCTGCTGATGTTCGTGTGGTTGATCATCGGCGTGGTGGCGTCCGGGCAGCGCGGATATCTGACCCATGTCAGCCAGGAGTGCGCCGACTTCGCGACCATCGCGGTCACCGTCGTGGCCGGGCCGCTGAACTACACCGGGCTCAATCCGAAGGTGCACAGCTGCGACCTGCCGCAGCCCAGCCCGTAGCACCCCGCCTAGCCTGGGCGGGTGACGGACAACCAACTCGGCGATTTCCTGCGCGCGTGTCGAGCCGGGGTGCGGCCCGAGGAAATCGGGCTGGTCTCCTTCGGCCGCCGCCGGGTCGCGGGGTTGCGCCGGGAGGAAGTCGCCGAAGCGGCCGGTATGAACACCGATTACTACACGCGCCTCGAGCAGGGGCGGGAGCGTAATCCTTCCGCGCAACTGCTCGCCGCGCTGAGCCGGGCACTGCGGCTCACCGACGAATTGCGCGACCATCTGTTCCGGCTGGCGGGTGTGGCCCCGACCATGCTGCCGGTGGAAACGGTGAGTCCGGTGCTGCGGCGAATGCTTGAGAACTATGCCACCGCACCGGCATTCGTCATGAATCCGGCCATGGATATTCTCGCCACCAATGCGATGGCCGACGCTTTCTTCTCGCCCTATCCGCGCCTCGACAATCTCGCGCGAATGACCTTCCTCGAACCTCTCAGCCGGGAATTCTGCGTCGACTGGATCTGGACCAGCCAGGCGATGGTCGCCGGTTTCCGGCAGGCGAGCACACTGTATCCGGAGGACCCGGGACTGCGGCGCATCATCGACGAACTCCTCACCGACAGTGTCGAATTCGCGGAGCTGTGGCATTCCTACACGCTGTGCGTCGCGACCGCGGAACCGCGCGAGTTCCGCCACCCCGACGTGGGACTGCTGCGGCTGACCTACCAATCCTTCGACGTGCGCGGTGCCGCGGGCCAGCGCCTGATGCTCTACCAGCCCGAGCCCGGCCCCACCGTCGACGCCCTGCTCAGGCTCGGCACACGATCCGCCTGCTGATCGGAGCCGTCCCGAGCCTGGGTATATCGCACCCAGGTATCGAGTGGCTCGCGCTACCTACCATGCATGAGCCCGCTGCGAGCGCCTTCGCGGCAACCCTCACGCCCTGCAGGAGAAGCACGTGCCGGATCCGTGGCCCTCGATGCCACCCCACCCCCGCAACCACTTTCGGCCCCGTGCGCTCGTCTCGTCGTGTGCCGCCTTCCTGGCCCTGACCGGGGTCGGGGCCGCCGCGCCCGCACACGCCGAACCGGAGTCGTCGTGTGGAACCGCAACGGTGACGACCATCGCCACCGCCGCCGTCCCGTTCTACGACTGGGCCGAGAATCTCGGCTACGACGCCCAGGGCAACCTGTGGGTGTCACGTCTCTACCGAAACGTGTTGCAGCGCTACGACAATGCGGGGCGCGTCACCGCGACGGTCCCGGTCACCTCCCCCGGCGCGATCCGCCTCGGCCCCGACCACCTGCTCTACGTCGTCTACGGCGACAACTCGATGAACCTGCTCCCCGGCACCCACGACAGCGGCATCGTCCGCTTCGATCCCGCCGCCGAGTCGCCGCTGCCCGAACCCTTCGTCAGCGGCCTGAACATGCCCAACGGCGCGGCCTTCGACACCGAAGGCAACCTCTACATCGCCGACACCGCCTCCGGCATCCTCCGCGTCCGCCCCGACGCGAGCATCGACACCGACTGGACCAACCAGGCAAAGATGTTCGGCCTCAACGGCGTAACCGTCACCGGAGACTCGGTCTACACCACCGTCTACCTCAGCACCCACGGCCAGGTCCTGCGCATCCCGATCGACTCCCCCTCCCACCGAACCGTCGCCGCGGACCTGCCCCTGTCCGACGATCTCACCACCGGTCCCGACGGCTCCCTCTACGTCGCCACCACCGCGGGCGACCTGGTCCGCGTAACCCCCGAAACCCATTCCACCTGCACCCTCCTCACCGCCGGTCCCCTCGCGGCGGTCGTGCCCACCCCCGGCTCCGACCGCGACCTCACGGTATCCACCGGCACCGGCGACATCCTGCGCGTCCACGTGGCCTGATCCCGCACGGCTGCCGCATGATTCGGCGGCCGCGCATGTCGCCGTCAGCGTCCGGGTTCGGCCTTGTCATGCGCCCACCCTGCGAGGAGCACTGCGGCGCAGATGATGACGGCGAGCGCCACCAGCCGCCCCACCCAGCCGCCGGGTGTCCAATCCAGCGCGCCCCACAGCGGTGAATTGTGATGGTCGAAGAGCGTGCGGATGGCGGCCTGCGCGCCGATCACCGTCAGCACCATGCCCGTGATCTGCAATCCGATGTAGGTCTGTTTGTTCACGGGCCAATTGTTCCGGCGCGCGACCGGCATGACATCGCCTCACGGTCGCGCTCCGGCTCATCCTGCGGTGGCGGATCGAACCGGGAACGTGGTCCTCACGGAGGACCCGACGGTACGACCGCCGGGGATGCCCAAGGGTCTACCGGTACGACGCCGACGGCGTGGCCGGTGGTGTCGAGGAGGCGGCCCCAGGATTTGAAGGGGCGCAGTACGAGGCGCTGATCGTGGATGGTGGCGTCGGGCAGGGCGGTGGAGACGCGGTCGAGGATGGTGGTCAGGTCGGAGGGGCGGTGGACCTGGGCCATCAGCATGAGGTTGGCGCGGCCGACGGTGGACAGGCAGATGCGGGTTTCCGGCCAGGAGGCGATTTCGGTTCCGGCGGTGGGGAGTTCGCGGTGTGGGACCGACAGCCAGAGGACGTATTCGGTGGGCCAGCCGCCCGCGCCACGGGTGAAATCCGTGCGGAAGGCGAGCATGCCGCGGCGGGTCAGGGCGTCGAGATGGCGGCGGACGAGGTGGTCGGTGGTGTCGAGCGCGCGGGCGAGATCGCGGTAGCGGGCGCGGCCGTCGTGCTGGAGGGCGAGGAACAGGGGGCGGTCGGCGGGCTCGAAGGCGCGGTCGCGCACCGGTTTTCGGGCCGCCGAGCCGTTCTCGTCGGCGATGGAGCGCTGCTGGTCGCTGTCGATCGCGCCGAGCCGCCAGTGGATCCCGCTGAACCACTGCAGGGCCACCGTGGAGCGCACGCGCGCGATTCCCGGTACGGCGGGCAGGCTTTCGAGGAGCAGAGTGCCGAGCGCCGCCGGGGTATCGCACAGCACCAGGGTGTGCAGGTCGAACTCGCCGTCGGTGCCGTAGACGCTGATCACCTGGGGCAGGGCGGCGAGACCGGAGGCGGCCTGCACGGCTCGCCCCGGTTGCGCGCGCACCTCGCACACCGCACCGACGAGGGCCACCTGCGGACCGGGCACCGAGGACACCCAGGCCCGCCCCGACTCCGACATCCGCTGCCAGCGGCGCGCCGCGGTCGCGGCCGAGATACCGAGCGCCGGGCCGAGCCGCTCGAAACTGGCTCGCGGATTGGCGTGCAAGGCGTCGAGCAGCATGAGATCGACTTCGTCGAGAGCGGAAATTTCACGCATCAGAGGATTCCGTTCTGTCGATTTCATGCGATTGTTGCGCCTATCATCCGATTCTGCCGCAATTTCCGGGGCGGTGGGTTGCCCTGCCGTTCACTGAGGACATGAGCGAAACGACAACCTCGGGCGTCACGGTGCCGCTGGCGCGGTGGGTCGAGCAGCTGACGTTGGACCAGATCCCCGACCGTGTGCGCACGCGCGCCAAGCACTTGCTGCTCGATGGCGTGGCCTGCGGTCTGGTGGGTGCGCAATTGCCGTGGTCGAGGGTCGCCGCCTCGGCGGTGCTGGATCTGGAAGGCGACGGCCGGACCACCGTGATCGGAACCGGCCGCACCACCAGCGGTCCCGCGGCGGTGCTGTTGAACAGCACCTTCATTCAAGGTTTCGAACTCGACGATTTCCATCCGCTGGCCCCGCTGCACAGCACCTCACTGATCGTCCCGGTGCTCTTGGCAACCGCTCAGCAGCACGAAGGAATCTCGGGCGCGGACGCTCTGACGGCTGCTATCGCCGGGTTCGAAGTCGGTCCACGCGTCGGATTGGCGCTGCATGGCGCGGAGATGCTCTCTCGCGGCTGGCACAGCGGACCCGTCTTCGGGACCCACACCGCCGCAATGGTCGCGGGCAAACTGCGGGCGCTGGACGCCGCCGCGCTGGAGGACGCTCTCGGTATGGCGGGCACCCAGTCCGCCGGGCTGATGGCCGCCCAGTACGAGGCCATGTCCAAACGCATGCAGCACGGCTTCGCCGCCCGCAACGGCTACTACGCCGCCGGGCTCGCGGCCGCCGGCTACACCGGCATCAAGCAGGTCTTCGACCGCCCCTACGGCGGCTACCTGTCGGTCTTCGGTGAAGGCCACGACCCGGACCCCGCCCAGGTGATCGCCGGACTCGGCGAGGGCTGGCACACCGAGGTCATCATGGTGAAGTCGTATGCGGCCCAGGGCGGCCTGCACGGCACCATCCAGGCCGCGCTCGAGCTGCGAGACCGCCACCACATCGACCCGAAGTCCATCGCGCACATCGAGATTCGGGTCGGCCACACCGTCTACCACCACGGCTGGTGGGAGCCGCAGCGCCCGCTGACGGCCATCGGCGCACAGATGAATCTCGGCTACGCCGCGGCGGTCGCGCTGCTCGACGGCCAGGTGCTGCCGCCCCAGTTCACTCCCGACCGGCTCGACGCCGACGACGTGTGGGAGCTGCTCGGCAAGGTGGAGGTGAAACTCGACGAGAACATTCAGAACGGCCCGGCCCAGGAGCGCTTCGCCACCGAACTCGCGATCACCCTGACCGACGGCACCCTGCTCGAGCATCGCGTCGTCCAGCCGCACGGCGGCCCCGCCGACCCGGTCACCGATGCCGAACTCGTCGCCAAGTACCGCTCGCTGGTCGGTCCGCTCATCGACCCCGAACGCCTCGCCGCCGTCGAAGAGGCGGTGCTGGGCCTGGATTCGCTCGCCGACCTCACCGAACTGACCGATCTGCTCGCCGCACCGGTCGCGGGCGCTCTCGACCCGCAGGAGCCCACCCGATGACCACGCCACCAAGGGCCCGGCTGCGCGCCGCCCTCGGCGATTCCGCCGAAATCATCGTCGCCCCTGGCGTTTTCGATGGCCTGTCGGCATCCCTGGTCCGCCGCCTCGACTTCACCGCCGCCTATCTGACCGGTGCGGGCGTGGCCGCCAGCGGTTTCGGTCTCCCCGATATAGGCCTGGTCACCCAGACCGAGATGGTCGAACGCGCGCGCATGCTGGTGGGCGTCCTCGGCGACATCCCGCTCATCGCGGACGCCGATACCGGCTACGGCACGGCCCTGAATGTCGTTCGCACCGTGCGTGAATACGAGGCCGCCGGGGTGGCCGCGATCCAGCTCGAGGATCAGGCGTTTCCCAAGAAGTGCGGGCATCTGCCGGACAAGGAACTGATCACCGCCGCCGAGTTCGTCACCATCCTCACCGCCGCGCTGGAGGCCCGCACCGACCCGGACCTGCTGGTCATCGCCCGCACCGATGCCCGCGGTCCGCTGGGTCTCGACGCCGCCATCGACCGCGCCAACACCTACGCGGCGGCGGGCGCGGACGTGCTCTTCGTCGAAGCGCCGCAGGGCATCGCCGAGATCGAGCGGATCGCCCGCGAGGTCAAGGCTCCCCTGTTGATCAACCAGGTCATCGGCGGCCTCACACCGCTCGAATCCTCCACGCGCCTGCGGGAATT
>NZ_JBSGBY010000190.1:0-13269 GCF_053601505.1 Nocardia sp. NPDC004722 | reverse complement strand
GCCGGATCCGGCCGCGCGGTCGTCTGGGTGCGTGCGGTGCCGGGGCTCGGGTCATGTTCGGCCGCAGTGCTTTTCCTGGACGCCGGGCCCGGGGCGGGCGGATTCCGAGTCGCGGTGGGCGCGATCCGGGTCGGGGGGCGTTGTCGCCGGAGGGGGACCTGCATGCCATTCCCTTTCGATCGAACTAGTTAGTTCGGATGCTCGTCGATGGTAGAAATCCGCGCCTGACCTGTCAAACGAACTGGTTCGTTACAATCGCGGCCATGGCATACGACTCGGCAGCGACCAGGGAACGCATCCTCGCCGCGGCGACGACGGAATTCGCCGCGTACGGCGTGGCCGGGGCCCGGGTCGACCGCATCGCCGCCACCGCGCAGGCCAACAAACGCGCCATCTACGACTACTTCGGCGACAAGAAGGCGCTGTTCGCGGCGGTGCTGGAACGGCTCATGGGCGACCTCGCCGTCGCGGTTCCGCCCGCCGAGGATCTCGGCGACTACGCGGGCCGGCTCTTCGACTACCACCGCGCCCACCCCGAGGCGCTGCGGCTATTGCTGTGGGAGGCACTGGAACTCGGCGAGGACCCGGTGCCCGACGAGGAGAACCGCACCCGCCACTACTTCGAGAAGGTCGCCGCCGCCGAATCCGCCATGACCGCCGGCGATCCCCGCGACCTGCTGTTCTTCACCCTCGGCCTGGTCGGCTGGACGCTGGCCATGCCGCAGCTGCGGCGCATGATCCTTGGCCCGGACCGGGTGCTGGACGACATGCGTCCCGCCATCGCCGCCGCCGTGCAGAGCCTCGCCGCCGCGCCCGTCGCGCTCCGCCCGGCCGCGCCCTCCCCGGCGCAGGCCGACCCCGGAGTGTAGGTTCGGCGCGGCGTCGCAATCTCTGCGGCAATCCGGATGACGGGCAGGAGCGGGAATGCGCTTGGTGGGCAAGGTCGGTGCGATCGGTGCGGTCGCGGCCGCGCTGGTGCTGGTGGCCGGTTGCGGCAGCGGCGACAGCAAGAGTGACGGCAAGACCGACGCCTCCGGCTCGGCGACGGCGGCCACCTCGACGGCGGCCAAGCCCTCGCAGACGTTCACCGTCGCGCTGCCGCAGGCCGACGGCAAGGACTGCACCATCACCGTGACCGGCGGCTTCGGCGAAGCCCCCGGCATCACGCTGCCGGACGGCTGCACACCGCCGACCGAGCTGTTCACCAAGGACCTGGTCACCGGCACCGGCCCGGCCGCGGCCGCCGGGCAGCAGCTGAGCACCAACTACACGCTGATCACCTGGTCGGACAAGAAGAAGCTGGACAGCTCCTTCACCCGCGGCCAGACCTTCGACCTGACGCTGGGCGCCGGCCAGGTCATCAAGGGCTGGGACCAGGGCCTGGTCGGCATCCAGCAGGGCACCCGCCGCCTGCTGGTCATCCCGCCCAACCTCGGCTACGGCCAGGGCGGCCACGGCATCAAGCCGAACGAGACGCTGGTCTTCGTGACCGACGCCGTCAAGGTCGGTTCCTAACCGGCACAACCCCTCCCACCAGCGCGACCGGTCGACCGACCGGCCGCCGTCCCGCCCGGTCCGCGACCGGTTACACGGGCGTGCGAGCCGTCAACTAACCTGGTCGGGATGCGTTCGGGGGGAACCTAGACGTCAACCATGTACAACGAACAAGGAGCATGTCCGTGAAGAGCACCGTCGAGCAGCTGAGCCCGACTCGGGTCCGCATCAATGTCGAGGTGCCCTTCGAGGAGCTGAAGCCGGACTTCGATCGCGCCTACAAGGCTCTCGCGCAGCAGATCAAGATCCCCGGCTTCCGTCCGGGCAAGGCCCCGGCCAAGCTTCTCGAGGCCCGCGTCGGCCGCGGCGCCGTGCTGGAGCAGGTCGTCAACGATGTGCTGCCCAAGCGCTACAGCGAGGCCGTCATCGAGACCGAGGTGAAGGTCATCGGCCAGCCCGAGATCGAGATCACCAAGATCGAGGACGGCGAGGAGCTGGCCTTCACCGCCGAGGTCGACATCCGCCCGGAGATCACCCTGCCGGAGTTCTCGACCCTGAAGGTCGAGGTCGACCCGATCGAGATCACCGACGCCGACATCGACGAGCAGCTGCAGTCGCTGCGTGCCCGCTTCGGCACCCTGAAGTCGGTCGAGCGCGCCATCGAGAACGGCGACTTCGTCTCCATCGACCTGTCCGCCACCGTCGACGGCGAGGCCGTCGAGGAGGCCAGCACCACCGGCCTGTCCCACGAGGTCGGCTCCGGCCAGCTCATCGAGGGCCTGGACGAGGCCCTCATCGGCCTGAAGGAGGGCGAGTCCAAGGACTTCACCTCCAACCTGGTCGCCGGCGAGCACGCGGGCAAGGAAGCCGTCATCACCGTGACCGCGCAGTCGGTCAAGGAGCGCGAGCTGCCCGAGGCCGATGACGACTTCGCCCAGCTGGCAAGCGAATTCGACACCATCGACGAGCTGAAGGAAGACCTCAAGACCCGCGTCGAGCGCGTCAAGAAGGTCCAGCAGGCCGGCGAGATCCGCGACAAGGTCCTCGAGGCCCTGCTCGAGACCGTCGAGATCCCGCTGCCCGAGGGTGTCGTCAAGGCCGAGGTCGACGCGGTCGAGCACGACGCCGTGCACGGCTTCGACCACGACGAGGCCAAGCTGGCCGAGGCCCTCGAGGCCGAGGGCTCCTCGCTCGAGGAGTTCAAGAAGGACACCAAGGAAGCCGCCGAGAAGTCGGTCAAGACCCAGCTGCTGCTGGACGCCGTCGCCGAGGCGGAGAACACCCAGGTCGGCCAGGACGAGCTGTACGAGCGGATCATCTTCCAGGCGCAGCGCTACGGCATGAGCCCGGATCAGTTCATCCAGCAGATCCAGCAGGCCGGTCAGCTCGGCGCGGTCTTCGCCGACGTGCGTCGCGGCAAGGCCCTCGCCGGTGTGGTGGTCGCGGCCACCGTCACCGACACCGCCGGCAACACCGTGGACACCGCCGAGATGTTCGGCAGCCCGGCCGAAGAGGCCGAGGAAGTGTCGGCGGAAGAGCTCGCGACCGTGGCCGACGCCACCGAAGCCGCCGAGGCCGAGGCCAAGTAAGGATTCAGCACACCCGGTGCCGGGTTCTCGGGGGTGACACCCCTGGGAGCCCCCAGGCACTGGAACACGGAGTGTTGACGTAAGTTTGCGCTGTGAGCGAAGCAGGGCGGTACCGGGAGTCTGGTGCCGCCCTGCTTCGTTAGGGTTTGTGTCAGCGCTGGAACATTCAAGTGATCAGTAGGTGGCTTGTAACCGAGCCGTTGAGAGAGGGCAGGTATCCGTGACAATTCATCAGGCAGGGGTGCGCATGACATCCGCGACTGCTGGTCTGAACCTCAGTGATTCGGTGTACGAGCGCCTGCTGCGCAACCGCATCATCTTCCTGGGCACTCAGGTCGACGACGACATCGCGAACTGGCTCTGCGCGCAGATTCTCCTGCTGTCCGCCGAGGATCCGACCAAGGACATCTCGCTCTACATCAACTCGCCGGGCGGCTCGGTGACCGCGGGCATGGCCATCTACGACACCATGCAGTTCGCCGAGTGCGACATCCGCACGGTCGGTATGGGTCTCGCCGCGTCGATGGGTCAGTTCCTGCTCGCGGCGGGCACCAAGGGCAAGCGCTACGCCCTGCCGCACGCGCGGATCATGATGCACCAGCCGTCCGCCGGTATCGGTGGTTCCGCCGCCGACATCGCGATCCAGGCCGAGCAGTTCGCCTACACCAAGCGCGAGATGAACGAGCTGCAGTCGCAGTTCACCGGCAAGACCGTCGAGCAGGTCACCGCCGACGCCGACCGCGACCGCTGGTTCACCGCCGCCGAGGCCCTGGAGTACGGCTTCATCGACCACGTCGTGTCGCACGCGAGCCAGGCGAACGGTAACTAGCTCTCCGCAGCCCACCCACACAGACTATTGGAGACGTTTATGTCCAACATGATCGATCCGCGGGCCGCGGGCATCACTTTCGCCGCTGCCGGTTCCACCGGGATGCAGATGCCGCAGGGCCGCTACATCCTGCCGTCGTTCGTCGAGCACTCCAGCTTCGGTGTCAAGGAGTCCAACCCTTACAACAAGCTGTTCGAGGAGCGCATCATCTTCCTCGGCGCGCAGGTGGACGACACCTCCGCGAACGACATCATGGCGCAGTTGCTGGTCCTGGAATCCCTTGATCCCGACCGCGACATCACCATGTACATCAACTCGCCCGGTGGTTCCTTCACCGCGCTGATGGCCATCTACGACACCATGCAGTACGTGCGCGCCGATGTCGCGACCGTCTGCCTGGGTCAGGCCGCCTCGGCCGCGGCCGTGCTGCTCGCCGCCGGCGCCCCCGGCAAGCGCGCCGCGCTGCCCAACGCCCGCATCCTGATCCACCAGCCGTCCACCTCGGGCGGTATCCAGGGCCAGGTCTCCGACCTGGAGATCCAGGCCGCGGAGATCGAGCGCATGCGTCGCCTCATGGAGACCACGCTGGCTCGCCACACCGGCAAGGACGCGGATGTCATCCGCAAGGACACCGACCGCGACAAGATCCTCACCGCCGACGAGGCGAAGGAATACGGTCTCGTCGACACGGTGTTCGAGTACCGCAAGCTCAGCGCTCAGAAGTGAACCGCGTGGGTGGCGGGTCACGGTTGTGTTGCCAATGGCCACAACCGTCTCCCGCCGCCCAGGGCAGAGGTGAGTCCACGCACATGTCCGGTGAGAAACGTGCCCAAGTTGTCGACCTCGGTCACGAGAAGCGGGTACGGTCACTCTAGGGACCTTTGCTCGTGGTTGTCGGCTCTGCTTTTGGATCCACCAACGTGTTTGAAGTAGGCACTGCGGAATCACTCAGCCGAATCGCCGGATCCGCAAACTCAGGGGTCGCGGCATACGCTCGAAGAAGGCAGCTCGCCGGCAACCGGGGACAGACGGTTGCACGCGGACAAGGAAGTAGGGACCCAGGAGATGGCGCGCATCGGTGATGGCGGCGATCTGTTGAAGTGCTCGTTCTGCGGAAAGAGCCAGAAGCAGGTCAAGAAGCTCATTGCGGGACCGGGGGTGTACATCTGCGACGAGTGCATCGACCTGTGCAACGAGATCATCGAGGAAGAGCTCGCCGAATCCAGCGAGGTCAAGCTCGACGAGTTGCCCAAGCCCGCGGAAATCCGGGATTTCCTCGAGCAGTATGTGATCGGGCAGGACGCGGCGAAGCGCACGCTGGCGGTCGCGGTCTACAACCACTACAAGCGAATTCAGGCCGGCGACAAGGGCCGGGACTCCCGCGGTGAAGCGGTCGAGTTGATGAAGTCGAATATCTTGATGCTCGGCCCGACCGGCTGTGGCAAGACCTATCTGGCGCAGACGCTGGCCAAGATGCTGAACGTCCCGTTCGCCATCGCGGACGCGACCGCGCTCACCGAGGCCGGATATGTCGGTGAGGATGTCGAGAACATCCTGCTGAAGCTGATCCAGGCCGCGGACTACGACGTGAAGCGCGCCGAGACGGGCATCATCTACATCGACGAGGTCGACAAGATCGCCCGCAAGTCGGAGAACCCGTCCATCACCCGTGACGTATCCGGTGAGGGCGTGCAGCAGGCGCTGCTGAAGATCCTGGAGGGCACGCAGGCGTCGGTGCCGCCGCAGGGCGGTCGCAAGCACCCGCATCAGGAGTTCATCCAGATCGACACCACCAACGTGCTGTTCATCGTGGCGGGCGCGTTCGCGGGTCTCGAGAAGATCGTGCAGGACCGGGTCGGCAAGCGCGGCATCGGTTTCGGCGCGGAGGTCCGCTCCAAGGTCGAGATCGACACCGCCGATCACTTCGCGGACGTGATGCCCGAGGATCTGATCAAGTTCGGTCTGATCCCCGAGTTCATCGGCCGCCTCCCGATCGTCGCCTCGGTCACCAACCTGGACAAGGAATCCCTCGTCCGGATTCTGGCCGAGCCGAAGAACGCCCTGGTGAAGCAGTACGTGCGCCTGTTCGAGATGGACGGCGTCGATCTGGAGTTCACCCAGGACGCGCTGGAGGCCGTCGCGGATCAGGCGATCCTGCGTGGCACCGGCGCTCGTGGCCTGCGCGCCATCATGGAGGAGGTGCTCCTCCCGGTCATGTACGACATCCCCAGCCGCGACGATGTCGCCAAGGTGGTCGTCAACGCCGACACGGTGAACGACAACGTGCTGCCCACGATCGTTCCCCGCAAGCGCCAGACCCCGGAGCGCCGCGAGAAGTCGGCCTAGCCCGAAACGAACGAAACCGGCTCCGCGAGAATCTTTCTCGCGGAGCCGGTTTTTTGTTCGCGAGAGTTGTTCACTCGTCGGCGAAGTCGCCGTAGGTGGGGGCGCCGTTGTTGCGGAAGCTCGCGATGACCACGCCCTTGGGGGTGACGCGGGTTTCGGCGACGGTGAAGGCGGTGGGGTGAGCGTCTTCGGGGAACAGGCGTTTGCCGGTGCCGAGGATGACCGGGAAGGTCAGGATGTTCAGGGTGTCGACGAGGTTGGCGGCCAGCAGGGAGCGGACCAGTGCGCCGCTGCCGTGGACCTGGAGTTCGCGGCCGGGCTTGGCCTTGAGTGCCGTGATCTCCTTGATCGGATCCCCGTGCAGCAGTTCGGTTCCCGACCAGTCGGCGTGATCCAGGGTGCTGGTGGGCACGTACTTGGTGAGCTCGTTGAGCTTGTTGGCGATGGGGTGGCCGGGCGCGTTGTGGTGGGGCCAGTAGCTCGCGAAGATCTCGTAGGTCTTGCGGCCGAGCAGGAAGGCATCGACCTTGTCGAAGACCGAGACCATGAATGCGCCGAAGTCGTCGTCGCCGAAGGGCGCGGACCAGCCGCCGTGCGCGAACCCCCCGCTCGGATCTTCCGACGGTCCACCCGGCGCCTGATAGACACCGTCGATGGTGACGAACTGGGTGACCGACAGTTCCATGATGTTCTCCTGTGGGCTTTCCGTGCTGTCGTGACAACACCGAAAGCCTGGAGTCGGTGACGGTCGGTGAAACCGATCGCGCCCGTCGCGGGAATCGCCGTTGATCCCCCGTGGTTCGCCGTTGAACCTTTACTCCGTTACTCCGGAAATCGGTGCGTTTGGGTCACCTGTTACGACGGTGCGGCGCGGGAGAATTCATCGGCGCGGGGGCTGCCGACGGGGAAGTTTGAGTGTGAAGGGCGCGGGCTCGGGGACCGGGAACCGTTCGCGGGGCGCGACGAGCAGGATCGCCAGGGCCAGCGCGGGCAGCAGCAGCACTCCGAGGATGTCGAAGGTGTAGCTGATGGTGCTGAGCGCCTCGGGGCGGTGCATGACGTGGTAGAGGGCATGCGGCAGGCCGAAGACCAGCCAGCCGAATCCGGAGACCCGGGCGATGACGCTGTCGCGATACCACAGCGCGGTCCCGCTGATCGCGCCGAGAGCCAGGAAGAACGCGCCGGTGTCGGTGATCAGATGGTGGTTGTAGGGTCCATCGCCGCGCACCCAGTGCAGGCCGAAAGGGTAACTGTCGTAGAAGGACTCGGGTGCGACGATCGCCCACAGCCCGGTGATGACGCCGACCGCGGTGAAGAAGCCCAGCAGCCCGAACAGTGTCATCCACTGCCGCCGGTTCACCTCCAGCCGGAAGTTCACCCGTATGCCGTCACCGGTACCGCGCAACGAGATCCGCACAGGCCCTCCCACCTTCGCCGAATCACTGTGCTGCCACCGTAATTCGGGGAGGGGGAGGGGACAAGCCCGAGCGCTAGATCTGCTCCATCTTCAGGTCGTCGGGACCCCAGTAGGCCCGCATGCTGACGATCTTGCCCTCGTCGTTCAGTTCCATCACGTCGATGGGCGACAGCGTCATGCGGTGTCCGTTGGACACGGTGACCAGGGTGAAGGAGGCGGCGACCTGGTTGCCCGCCACCTTGACGGTGTGCAGTTCGGTCTCCCGGTCGAGGTTTTCCAGGGCCTTGTAGAGCTCGCCGATGGCCTCGTGGCCGCGCCGTTCGGGGGTCCCGATCGGGTCTTCGACGATGGCGTCCTCGGCGTAGAGGTCCACGATCGCGGACGTCGGTCCGGTGGCCACCAACTTCACGTACTGCTCGACGACATCCCGGGGCTGCGCTGCCATGGAGAGACTCCCATCAAAAGTGAAACGTGTTCTACTGCGGAGCCTAACAGTCGGGCGGTCCGAAGGAACCCCTCCGGCTCACCCTGTGGACGCGCCCGTTCACAGAGCGAGCCGGTCGTCTCCGCAGTAGACGTTCATGGACTCGCCGCGCAGGAAGCCGACCAGGGTGAGGCCGGACTCGGCGGCCAGATCCACCGCCAGCGAACTGGGCGCCGAGACCGCGCCCAGGATCGGAATCCCGGCCATGGCGGCCTTCTGGACCAGTTCGAAGGACGCGCGGCCGCTCACCATGAGGATGAGATCGTGTGCGGGCAGCCGGTTTTCGCGCATCGCCCAGCCGATCAGCTTGTCGACGGCATTGTGGCGGCCGATGTCCTCGCGCACCGCCAGCGCCTCGCCGGCCACGGTGAACAGACCCGCGCCGTGCAGTCCGCCGGTGGCGTCGAAAACCTGCTGGCGGGACCGCAATTCGGTGGGCAGCTTGGCGAGGGTGTCGATCTCGACGCGGGGCGTGCCCGCGGGGATCGGGTGCCGCAGCTTGGTCTGCACCTCGTCGAGGGCGGTTTTGCCGCACAGGCCGCAGGAACTGTTGGTCAGGAACGGCCGCGGGGTGATCGGCCGGGGAGTGCGCAACTGGACGTCGAGCACGTTGTAGGTGTTCTGCCCGTTCTCGTCGGTGCCCGCGCAGTAGCGGGCGGTGACGATGTCGTCGGCCGAATCGATGAGGCCCTCGGCGTAGAGGAAGCCGTGCACCAGATCGATGTCCGCACCGGGCGTGCGCATGGTGACCGTCAGAGACTGTCCGCCCGTGCGGATTTCGAGCGGCTCCTCCACGGCCAGGGTGTCGGGGCGGGTGACGATGCCGGTCGGGGAGATGCGGAGGGTACGGCGACGCGCGGTGACTCTGCTCATGCGGTGTGGATATGGCGTTCGAGGCGGATGGTGACGGCCTTGGAGACGGGCGTGTTGGAGCGCCGGGCCACATGGTCCAGCGGGATCAGCGGATTGGTCTCCGGGTAGTAGGCGGCGGCATTGCCGCGCGGGGTGGAGTAGGAGACCAGGCGGAAGGCGATGACGCGTCGTTCGGTACCGTCCTCGAACTCCGAGATCACGTCCACCAGATCGTCTTCGGCGAAGCCGAGGGCGGTGATGTCCTCGGGATTGACCAGCACCACGCGCCGCCCGTTGTGAATGCCGCGGTAGCGGTCGTCGAGGCCGTAGATGGTGGTGTTGTACTGGTCGTGACTGCGCAGTGTCTGCAGGATGAGGCGCCCCTCGGGGACCGGCAGCCAGTGCAGGTCGTTGACCGCGAAGTTGGCCTTGCCGGTCGTGGTGCGGAACTCGCGGGCGTCGCGGGGCGGGTGTGGGAGCTGGAAACCGTTGCGGCCGCGCACCTTCGCGTTGTAGTCGGTGCAGCCGGGCACGACGTTCGCGATGGCGTCGCGGATCTTGTCGTAGTCGCGACGGAACTCCGCCCACGGCACCGAATGGCCGGGGCCGAAGAGGGCTTCGGCGAGTTCGCACACGATGGCGACCTCGCTGCGCAGCTCATCGCTGACCGGGGTGAGCCGACCCGTCGACAGGTGCACCATGGACATCGAGTCCTCGACCGAAACCTGCTGGCGCACACCGTCTTGTGTGTCCTCGTCGGTGCGGCCCAGCGTCGGCAGGATGAGCGCGGTCCGCCCGTGCACCACGTGGCTGCGGTTGAGCTTGGTCGAAACCTGCACGGTGAGAGCGCAATTGCGCAGCGCGGCCTCGGTGACCTCGGTGTCCGGGGTGGCGGAGACGAAGTTGCCGCCCATGCCGAAGAACACCTTGCCGCCGCCGTCGCGCATGGCGCGGATGGCGTTGACGGTGTCGAAGCCGTGTTCGCGCGGGCTGGTGATGCCGAATTCGCGGTCCAGGGCGGCGAGGAAGGTCTCGGGCATCTTCTCCCAGATGCCCATGGTGCGGTCGCCCTGCACGTTGGAGTGGCCGCGCACCGGGCACACGCCCGCGCCCGGCTTGCCGATCATGCCGCGCAGCAACAGCAGGTTGGTGGCCTCTTCGATGGTGGCGACGCCGTGCACCTGCTGGGTGAGGCCCATGGCCCAGCAGATGATGGTGGCCTTGGATTCGGCCAGCAGTTTCGCGGTGCGGTCGAGGTCTTCGCGGGACAGGCCGGTGGCCTGCTCGACGACGGCGAGATCGACTGCGCGCATCTGCTTTTCGTACTCGGCGAAGCTTGCGGTGTGCGCGTCCACGAAGGCGCGGTCCACGACGGTGCCCGGTGCGCGGTCCTCGGCCTCGAACAGCAGCTTGCCCAGGCCCTGGAACAGGGCCATATCGCCGCCGAGGCGGATCTGCAGGAAGTCGTCGGCGATGGTGATGCCGCCGGTGAAGCCCTTCACCGTCTGCGGGTCCTTGAACCCGATGAGCCCGGTCTCCGGCAGCGGGTTGACGGCAATGATCTTGGCGCCGTGCGCCTTAGCCTCACCCAGCGCGGAGAGCATGCGCGGATGGTTGGTGCCCGGGTTCTGCCCGGCCACGATGATCAGATCGGCGCTGTTGAAGTCGTCGATGGTGACCGAGCCCTTGCCGATGCCGATCGAGCTGGTCAGCGCGGTGCCGGAGGACTCGTGGCACATATTCGAGCAGTCGGGCAGGTTGTTGGTGCCGAAGCTGCGCACGAGCAGCTGGTAGAGGAAGGCGGTCTCGTTGGCGGTGCGGCCGGAGGTGTAGAAGACGGCCTCGTCGGGGGAGGCCAGGCCGCGCAGCTCCTCGGCGATCAGGCGGTAGGCGTCGTCCCAGGCGATGGGGGAGTAGTGGGTCTCGCCCTCGCGCAGCACCATCGGGTGGGTGAGGCGGCCCTGCTGGCCGAGCCAGTAGCCGGACTTCTCGGCGAGGTCGTCGATCGAGTGCTCGGCGAAGAATTCGGGGGTGACCGTGCGCAGGGTCGCCTCCTCGGCGACGGCCTTCGCGCCGTTCTCGCAGAACTCCGCCGGACGCCGCCGACCGGTCGGTTCCGGCCAGGCGCAGCCCGGGCAGTCGAAGCCGTGGCGCTGATTCACCCGGGTCAGGGTGCGGGCGGTGCGCACCACGCCCATCTCCTCGACCGCGCGCTCGAGCGCGACCGTCACCGCCTTGACGCCCGCTGCCTCGGTCTTCGGCGCGGTGACGGTCAGGTCCGACTCGTCGATATCGCTCTTCGGCGCGGCACGATGCATGGTGACGATTGTCCTCTCCGGCGCGGTGGCTCTCCCAGTCGGTACTCGCATCGTAGGTCCGGAACGCCCGACTTACAGGACTGGTCGGTCTTCTGCGTCAACGTGGGTGATCGTTGCCGCGATAGACAGGGCGGCGGGCTCGGTTGGCCTTACCATCGAACAAGCGAGGGGTCACGCCGATGACGACACATCCGTATTCTGTTCGGCGTGCCGGTGGGGACCGGCATGCGAAACCAACCCGCGCGGTGAGATTTTCACCCCGAACCCTGCGTTTGCTCCTGATGCTCGCAGCGGTCATCGCGCTCATCACACCGGCCGCTGTCGGCTGGGCCGAACCCGGTGCCACCCAACAGGTTCCGGTCACCACGGCGCCTGTTCCGGCGCCACAGTACACCGCACCGGTGAAAGTTCCGTCCGTCACGGAGATTCCGCCCACCGTGCAGCCGAAGTACAACTGCTCCGACTGCGGCGGCGGCACCCACGACGGCCCCGCCAACAAGGACACCGGCGAACCCAAGACGCCGAAATGCACCGAGAACTGCAACCCGGCCCCCGGCTGCGGCACCACCTGCGACAAGCCCGTCACGCAGTACTGCCCGGACGGCTCGGTCAAGCCAGACAGTGGAGTCTGCCCGTCGTCCCAGCCGGAGTACTGCCCTGACGGGACGGTGAAGTCGCGCGGCGTCTGCCCGTCGGCCCAGCCGCAGTATTGCCCGGACGGTTCGGTCAAGCCCGCCAGTGGGATCTGCCCCTCCGCACAGCCGCAGTACTGTCCGGATGGTTCGGTGAAACCATCGAGTGGGGTGTGTCCGTCGGCTCAGCCGCAGTACTGTCCCGACGGTTCGGTCAAGCCCGCGAGCGGGGTTTGTCCGTCGGCTCAGCCGCAGTATTGCCCTGATGGTTCGGTGAAACCCGCGAGCGGGATCTGCCCCTCCGCGCAGCCGCAGTATTGTCCCGACGGTTCGGTCAAGCCCGCCAGTGGCAAATGCTCGACGACGCAAGCCAATCCGCCGCCCGTCATCACTACGTCGGCACAGCCGAATGGGAATCAGCCACCGCCGCAGCCTAATGCGGTGCCGACCACGCCTGTGGTGACCACGGTTTCGGCCGCGCCGAGGGCCTGGACGCCTACTGCGAGACCAAGTCGCTGCTCATGCCGATGGGCACCTAACGCTTGGCGAGCGGGAGGAGTGCCGGAACCGCGTTCCGGTACTCCTCGTAGCGCTGCCCGAAGGTGGCGATCAGCATGCGATCCTCCACCCGCACCCGGCGCACCAACCAGGCCAGCACGAACGCGAAAATCACGATCGACTGGCCGCCCCGCAACAGCGCCGCGCCGCCCACCAAGGCGAGCAGTCCCGTGTAAATCGGATGTCGCACAACGCGATACGGCCCGCTCATCCGTAATTCGTGCTCCTCCTGAATCAACGGCCGCCCCGCCCACATGGTCCCCAGCGCCAGCCGCGCCCACACCATGAGCACCGACCCCGCGATGATCGCCACCGCGCCCAGCGCCAGCATCGGCCGCACGTCCCAGCTCACCGGATCCCACACCCGCCGCGGCACGAAATTCATTGCCAACACCAGGATTACGATCCCGACGATCATCCACGGCTCCGGCAGCAACGTCCCGAGGAAGTGCTTGACCTTCCCCCCGAGACCGTCCCGCCGCACCGCCGCGAACCACACCGCCGTCCCCAGCCAGACCACCCAAACGAGCTGGCTGCTCCACACGGCTACCCGAACCAGAAGATCGACCACGTCCATAACCCCAGCCTGCGCCGATGCCGGTCGCCCGGCCACCACCCCCGGCACTTCGCATCTCCACCCTCGGGTGGAAACTCTCGGCGACCGGTAAACCCCATTGGGACCGGTAGATCCGCCCGGGAGCGAGGGATGCTTCGGGGATGCAGAACGGCCCGCCCGCACCGTGAGGTGCG